>JAHJCM010000001.1 GCA_018812945.1 Gammaproteobacteria bacterium
CGATTGCAGGTCATTCAAGCCGTAGACGGCGGCGTGATCAACCAGGTGTTTGTCCGCGAAGGTCAGCTGGTGAAGGCTGGTGACAAACTGGTTCAAATTGACATCACGCGTTTTTCATCAAGCCTGAAAGAAAAGGAAGCGATCGACGCCTCGTTTCAATTTCGAGAAGCCCGGTTAATGGCACAACTTAACAACACAACGCTAAACCTGCCTGCCCCACTCATTCAGCAGTACCCCGATTTGTACCTGCAAGAATCCAAGTTGCTACAAACCAAACTGCAAGAATGGGCCGCACAAACGCAAATTTATGAACAGCAGCTTGACCAACGGCAACGCGAACTCGACGAAGCACAAAGCAACGCCACCGCAGCCAAACGGAATCTGGAAATATCGGAACAAGAATTGAGCAGCATGCGGCCACTGCTAAAAAGCGGCGCTGTATCCCCGGTTGAAGTACTGCGACTTGAACGCGATGTCGCCAAAGCCAAAGGCGACTATGAAGGTGCCAATGCACAAACCAACCGACTGCACTCTGCCATTCGCGAGGCCCGCCAAAAAATTGAAGAAATTCGATTAAAACAAATCAACGAAGCACGCACCGAACTCTCGGAAGTCAAGGCACGCTTGGCCAGCCTTGAGCAAAACCAGATTGAACTGAACGACAGGGTGAACCAGGCCACCTTAAAAACCCCGGTGGATGGCCTTGTACAACGTATTTTGTACAACACCCGGGGTGCCGTTGTGCCCGCAGGAAAAGAGGTGATCGAAATTGTGCCAATTGATGAACAGCTGGTTTTCGAGACACGAATCAACCCAAAAGACATCGCATTTATTCGACCAGAACAAAGCGCCAACATTCGAGTCACAGCCTATGACTATTCCATTTACGGCGCACTTGAAGGCACTGTAGAAAGTATTTCTGCGGACAGTTTGCTCGACGAATTCGGCCGACCTTACTTCAGTGTGAAAGTGACAGTGCCGCGCCTGAAGGTACACGAAAAAATTCGTCTGATGCCTGGCATGGTCGCCAATGTCAGCATTGAAACTGAAGATCGAACTGTATTGTCTTACCTCACCAAACCTGTCATACGCGGCTCAATTCAGGCATTCACTGAACAGTAAATCAACACCAGTCATCCCAATAACTCCATAGAGTTAACTCTCACTCATCCTGACCCAATCACCTGTTTGGCACACAGTTGATTTGGAACCAAACTCGCGACTCGATCACTTATCAATGACATCGAACCCGAGGACCCCCATGAGCGAGAAGCCCGTTGTGAATGCCCAAGAATGCGACCCAAGTACCCTTGGCCTGGCCAGGAAACCGCGCCCAGCCTTAAAGCGAAAGCCGCAAACCGAGGTGGTCGTTCAACTGGGGCCCTTTACAGATGGACAAATTACTGCACCTGAAATGGTTCGTCCCCTTGAAGGACCCACGGAATGGCTGATCAAGCCGAAAACGGGCGAAATTGTTCCCTTTGACTCAGGCACACCACCCGAGAAAGATGTCATACGCAAATACATCACCGTGGGCGCCCAAGACAGCGATGTTCCCGAAGACCTTCCAAAACTGAGCGAAGGCTATGTTGTGGAGCGGGTTAACCAAGACCCACTGCCCAACATGGATGGTGAAGTTGGCGAAAATGGTGTCAACACAGTTCGCGTGGTTGAAAAAGAAGGTCCAGCCAGCGTGGAATGCAAGGACATGCCGCCACCCACGCCCGTCGATGAAAATGAAGAACCCCCACCCGTAGACCCACCTGTGGATGAGGACGAGGACTGCGAATGCCCTACGCCACCCACCTGCCCTCCCGTTGACGAACAGCAGGGCTGCGAACCAGAGCCTGAATGTACACCCGAGCCTGAGTGCAAAACAGATCCTGATTGCCCGGAGATTGACGCAGTGAATGACTGCGCCAGCACGAAGGTGGATTGCCCAGTGATTGTCGATGTTCTGAAAAATGACCTCGGCTGCGGTGATTTGAAAATAACCGAGGCCAGCGCCGAAAATGGCATGGTTGAAATTAGGGATGGCAAATTGCACTACACACCCAACGAGGGTTTTTGCGGAGAAGATGTCATCAGCTACACCCTAGGCGATGAAAGCTGCCTGACCGACACCGCCCATGTGTACATGAACGTTGAGCCTGGCGACACGCCGGTGAACGACAACGACTACCCAACCGGCTACTCCGACTGCGCCGACTACACCGATGGCAACGACCACGCGGGCAATCCCAAGATGAACGACCATGAATACTCGTCTGAACAATACACAGTCGATGCTGTTGTTGAAGCGGTTCAGGAACAGGTACAAACCTATCTGGATCAAGCCCGGGAACAAGCCAACGAATACATTCAAAGCAAAACTGACTGGGCTTCTGGGCTCAGTGCCAGTGGTTTCGATTCTTCAGCCAGCACACCTGCTGAAGAAGCTGCCGCAGTTTGCTGATGCAATTTAACGAACGAGTCAAAATGAACACAAGCAACACACCAAACCCCACGCTGAAAACCTTGCCTGCGGCCATGCTCCTTGCCTTGCTCACCCTGAGTACCCCTGCCGCCTGGGCACAGGATAGCCAGGCTGTAACCGAGGTGCAAGCCCAATCAGCGACGCAAGCAACAGAAAACAATGCGCCAAATCCTTTGCAACAAAGTGTAATTAAAGGCCTGCAAAACAGTCCAACACTGGATGCCGATGTGCATGCACTCGAGGCGCAAATGGAAGAAGCCAACGTGGTATTCGGCACGTTGCTACCCACTGTCGATGCACGGGGCTCTGCTGGTCGCGAACGTACCCGGATCGAAGACGCAGACACACGCACCTACAACGCAAACTCCTACGGCATTGAAGCACGCCAAAACCTGTACAACGGTTTTGCCTCCCAAGCTCGTTACCTCGCAGCTTACTCCGGAGCCATGCAAAGCTACTACCGATACCTGAACAAAGCCAATCAGCTTGCGTTTGAGGCCTCTAGCGCGCATGTTGATGTGTCCCGCTTCCAGGCACTGACTCGCCTGTCCGAAGACAACTTGAAATATCACCAAGACCTGATGAACCGCATTGAAGAAAAGGTCAAAAGTGGCGTGACACGTCAATCCGATCTGGAACAGGCACGCAGCCGATACACCCTGGCCTTGGGTAACCTGGCTACCGAGAAGGCCAACACTTTCTCTGCTATGGCCAACTATCAACGAATTACCGACACGGTTTGGCCTGTCAACCAAGCCGGGGAATATGTTGTAAACGCAAACTTTGAAGTTGAAAACACGGAACGCCTGGTGTTCGCCCTGAACAACCACCCACTGCTCAAGGCATCCAACGCATCCATTGCCACGGCCAAACAGGAAGTAACTGCGGCCAGCGAGGGTTTTCATCCCCGCCTTGATTTGCGTGCCAAAACCGATGTGTACAGTAACTACCTTTCCACATTCGACGAACGTCAAATTTCATCAATCGACTTGCTGGCCACGATTAACCTGTACCGCGGTGGAGCCGACAATGCCTCCCGAAATGCTGCGATCAAACGTCGACTTCGCAGCCTGGACGACAAACTTGTTATTTGCAGAGCCATTCGACAATCCACCCAAACCTCGCTTTTCGATGTGGTCAGTTCACAAAAAAAACTGAATTACTTTCGCGAACAAGCCGCTGCAATTACCAAAGCTCGCGCTGCCTATGAACAGCAGTTCGCGGTGGGCAGACGCAGCCTGCTCGATTTGCTGAGTGCTGAAAATGAGTACTATCAGGCCCAGCGTGCCCTGATCAATATTGAAGCTGATTTGAGCATTTCAAAACTGAAATTGCTGGCTGCCACTGGCCAGCTCACCACACTGTTTGCAGTAGATGCGCTGGTCAATGCCGATGAGCCCACCAAGCGCAATGTGCTGTTCTACAAAGAGCAAACCCAAAGCGGTGCTGAAGCTGAAGGTTGTCCAGCCAGCTTGATTAATCTGGAGGACTTCGATTTGCCCAACATCGGATTCGATGAGGCCTTGAAGTCAGTAGGTGCTACAAACAGCTTACCTCCAATTCAGTTGGCTCAGCTGGACAATGATGGCGTGGCCAACCCACAGGTGGCTGCATTTGGCGACCCTGCGGAAGTCTCCAAAAGCCTGATCGACAAAACCAAGGCATGGGCCAAGGCTTGGGAAAGCAAAGACTTGAACAGTTACATCGCCTTTTACGCGCCAAACTTCAAGCCCGAAGAGGGCAGCTACGAAGCATGGGTCAGCAACCGACGTGATCGAATTTCAAAAGCACAGGGAATCGACATCGAAATTTCTGACTTGCAAGTGATACCCAGTTTTGACAAACCCGATGAGTACGAAATCAGCTTTGTTCAAGATTACCGTGCAAAGTTTTATCAAGAACGCTCGAAAAAAGTACTGACCTGGAAAGAAAACAAAGGCATTTGGCAAATTATCCGGGAACAAAACATGCCTGTGACCACGGCTCAAACCCAAGGAAGAAAAAACCTGAATCTTGCTGAAGCCAAGGTCGATTAATTTTGCAATTACTGCCCAATCAGGCTGCGGGCCAACACCCGCAGTCGCTCGTACACCACGCACTTGCTCAAGCTCAAGCTGCCTGATTCTGAATAAACCCCAGCCGCTCCTGCGGGAACCACACTTTCCTGAAAATCGTTTAGCGCGTTGAACTCACCACCCTGCTCTACACCACCTGCTGCCACGCGGCTTGCACGCACCACACTGACACCATTTAACAGCAAGCGACGCAACACCGGCACACAAGCCTCTGGAATGTTGCCATGCCCCGGTGCAGCCACCACCACTGAAGCAGGTTTGCGGTTCAGCAAATCATTCAATTGACGCAAAGGCCCATTGCCCGGCGTACAAAACACCACGGGCACCTCCATGGCTTCAAACAATGGGTGCGCTTGCGTGCCTGCATCAAAGAAATTGGAAAACTGACCCAGCATTCCCACATCGGTGGGTGGGTTCAACGCGGTAAAATTATTAAACCAATTCGCATTCGGCAGCACAGAATATGGACCATCAAATGCATCCAAGCCTGCAGTGCTTTGTTTCTCAACATGTTGTGCAGGCGTAAACAAACCTTGCATGTACAAACCAAATGGCACTGCGCAGCCAAGTGGGCTACCCGGCAAACACTGCACTGCAAAGTCGAGCGCGCCGCTTAAATTGGCAGGCCCATCGGCATCCTCGGCATCCGAAGGCAGCATGGCCCCCTGTAAATACCAACGGCTTGGTCAAGAGAGAGGCCGGGAGTGTCAAATAGAGGAAGTACAACATGTCTTCCATAGTGTCAGTGCCATGTGTCACCAAAACGGCATCGACTTCTGGCGACTGAAGCAGGCGAACTAACGTGGCACGCAGTTGTAGCATGTGGGCCAATTCAAGATCTTGACTACCTATGCTGTAGGGCTGCTCAAAATGCCACTGCGCACGGCGAAGCAAACCGGGTATTGCCATTACAAGGCTTTCACCGCTACGCTGGGCCGATTCATAAGCCCAGGTTTCGGAACCCTCGATTAGCGTACCGGCGATGGTGCCACCCGTGGCCACCAAAGCCACGCGCGGCAGGGTATCAAGCGTTTGCGGGCGCATCGTCATCATCCAGCAGGTCGACCTTGCCGTCATTTAATCCAAGCAACTCGATCGCGTCTTTTTCAGGCAATTCATCAACACCTTTCAGTTTTTTCTGCATAACACGTGAACGTGTTTCAGCCTGCTCGATATTTTTGGCGGCGCGCTCAAGCGTGTCACGTGTTTTGGCAAGTATGTCGCCAAACTTGCCGAATTCGGTTTTAACAGCGCTGAGCACGGTCCACACCTCGCTTGAACGTTTTTCAAGCGCCAGTGTTTTAAAGCCCAACTGCAAGGCGTTCAATAATGTGGTTAAAGTGATTGGCCCTGCAACGGTGACCCTGTGAAGGCGTTGCAGGTCATCGACCAAACCAGGGCGCTTCACCACCTCGGCATACAGGCCCTCGGTGGGCAAAAACAGAATACCGAAATCGGTGGTGTATGGGGGGGCCAGGTATTTCTCGGCAATGGTTTTTGCTTCAGCGCGTATGGCCATTTCAAGCGCTTTGGAAGCGACAGCAACGCCATCAGCGTCCGCGCGGTCAAAGCACTCCTGAAGGCGCTCGTATTGTTCTTTAGGGAATTTTGAATCGATGGGCAACCACACCGGTTGATCTTCTTCCTTACCGGGCAAGCGCACTGCAAATTCAACAATGTTGTGGCTGCCGGGCACTGGCTTGATGTTGCGACCAAATTGCGAGGGGGTCAGCATTTGCTCAAGCAGGGCTTGCAGCTGCACCTCGCCCCAGGTACCCCGGCTTTTTACATTGGTAAGCACGCGCTTTAAATCGCCCACACCGGTGGCCAGTGTTTGCATTTCGCCCAAGCCTTTGTACACCTGCTCAAGGCGTTCGCTCACTTGCTTGAAGGACTCGCCCAAGCGGGTTTCAAGTGTGGCGTGCAGTTTCTCGTCCACTGTTTTTCGCATCAATTCCAGTTTGCTGGCGTTGTCGTCTTGAATGTCTTTCAATTTCTGCTCAACCGACAAACGAATTTGCGTGAGCTGCTCTTGAATCAGGGTGTTGGTGCGGTGCAGTGTTTCAGAAAACTGGTTCAGCTTTTCAGACTGAATTTGATTGCCCTGCGTGAACTGCCCGACGATAACCTGCTGCAAACCATGCGCGGCCTGCTGGCTTTCCGTACGTGCCTGTGCAAAAGTTTGCGTCATCAATTCAGCTTGCTTGCTTTGGCGCGCTTCGATGTCTTGGTTAAGCAGGCGAAGTTGCTTGCCCAATTCTTCAGATACAAAACGCTGCTGTGCCTGCGCGTCAAGCAGCTCATCGAGATTGGCAAGAACCTGCTGCTGAAACTGAGCCAGTTCAGTCGAGTTGTCGACCGTCATTCTTCGGTACACCAGCACCAAGCCGAACAACACCAGCATCAGCAACCCCATCACGGCCCAAATCAGTTGTCCGTCCATCAATTTATTCGCCCTTGATCGAAACAGTGTTCAAGCCCTTGGCGCTGCCTTCGGGATCGGGTTTGTTGCGCATCCAGTCTGCTGTGCGGAAGAATGAAAGCATGAGGCCTTCAATCACTTTCTCGGGCAGTTGCATGGCGCGCAGCGCGTTCACCATGCACAGCAACCACTGGTCGCGGTCTTCACTGGAAATTGGAAATGGCATGTGACGCATGCGCAAGCGTGGGTGACCAAACTGCGGTGAGTACAGGTCGGGCCCGCCCAGCCAGCCCGACAAAAACAGGTAAAACTTTTCGCGAGAATGGTCCAGGTGAACCGGGTGCAGTTTGCGAATGCGCTCGAAACTCGGATTTTGATCCATTTCGTCGTAGAACAGATCAACCAGCTTGCGCACGCCAGC
>JAHJCM010000086.1 GCA_018812945.1 Gammaproteobacteria bacterium
CGTGGCCACAATCACCGCTGCTTTCTACCCAAAGCCGGTTATTGTTCGCATGTCCGATTTCAAGTCCAATGAATACCGCAAACTGATCGGAGGCAGCCGCTACGAACCCGAAGAAGAAAACCCGATGCTCGGTTTCCGCGGCGCGGCCCGATACATTTCCGAGGAGTTTGCGGAGTGTTTCGAGATGGAATGTTTGGCCTTGAAACGAGTTCGCGAGCAAATGGGCCTGGACAACGTTCAAATCATGATTCCGTTTGTACGCACATTGAACCAGGCAGCCAAGGTGGTTGACTTGTTGGCGCGCAACGGTTTGAAGCGCGGCGACAACGGCTTGAAAGTAGTGATGATGTGCGAGGTGCCGTCCAACGCCGTGTTGGCAGATCAGTTCCTGGAGTACTTTGATGGCTTCTCGATTGGTTCCAACGATCTGACCCAGCTTACCTTGGGCCTGGACCGGGATTCAGGGCTGGATATTTTGGCCGCTGATTTCGACGAACGCGACCCTGCCGTGCGTGCCTTGTTGAGCAAAGCCATTGAGGCCTGTAAAGCCAAAGGAAAATACGTGGGCATTTGCGGGCAGGGGCCTTCAGATCACCCGGACTTTGCCTTGTGGCTAGCTGGTGAAGGAATTGAATCCATTTCACTGAATCCTGACACGGTGATTGACACGTGGCAGAAACTGGCCGACAGGTTCAACAAAAAGTAAAAAGGAGTCACACCATTGAGCAATTTGTCACTGTGGTTGGTATTGGCAGGTATCTTGTTGATTGCCGAAATAACCACGGGTACGTTTTACCTGCTCATGGTGTCCCTGGGAGCGGCCATCGGCGCATTGATGGCCTACCTCGGTCACGGTCTTGAAATTCAAATTGGCGCAGCCGCTGTGTTTGCAGTGGCTGGCAGCCTTCTTCTTCGCAACCGTTCGGTCAAACGAAGCACAACAGACAAACAACACGATGTGCTCGACATTGGCAACAAACTTGAAATTCCTAGCTGGAATGCGGGTGGGCGCGCCAATGTGCAATACCGTGGCGCCACTTGGGCAGCAGAGAGCACCGACAGCACGCCTGTAACCGGCCTGCATCAAATTGTCGATGTGCAGGGCAATATCCTGAAAGTCAAAAGCGTATCGACACACGCATAATCGGCCTGACCTTGTTCCAAGGTTTGCCAATCAAAGGAGAAAATTCATGGAAGTTTCAATTGTCATATTGATTCTGGCGATTGTGTTTGTCAGCCAGGCGCTGCGCATTGTGCCGCAGCAAAGTGCGTGGGTGGTAGAGCGTTTGGGCAAATACGACCGCACCTTGCAGGCAGGCTTGAATTTTCTGGTGCCCTTCATTGAGCGGGTTTCGTACAAGCACTCCCTGAAAGAAATTCCCTTGGATGTACCCAGCCAAGTGTGTATTACCAAGGACAACACCCAGCTTCAAGTTGATGGTATTTTGTATTTTCAGGTGACTGACGCGATGCGGGCCAGCTACGGTTCAAGCGACTACATCAGCGCCATTACCCAACTGGCACAAACCACTTTGCGATCGATTATTGGCCGCATGGAGTTGGACAAAACCTTTGAAGAGCGCGACATGATCAATGCCGCCATTGTGAATGCATTAGACGAGGCAGCACTGAACTGGGGCGTTAAGGTATTACGTTATGAAATCAAAGACTTGACGCCACCTCGTGAGATTTTACTTTCAATGCAAGCGCAAATTACAGCCGAACGGGAAAAGCGCGCCCTGATTGCCGCTTCAGAGGGGCGCAAACAAGAGCAAATCAACATTGCCAATGGTGAACGGGAATCTGCAATTGCCCGCTCCGAGGGTGACCGGATTGCCGCCATCAACCGCGCCCAGGGTGAAGCCGGCGCGATCAAGGAAATTGCCGAAGCCACCGCCGACGCCTTGCGAAAAGTTGCTGCCGCGGTAGCCGAGCCAGGTGGAATGGAGGCAGTGAACCTGAAAGTGGCCGAACAATATATCGAAGCATTTTCAGGCGTTGCCAAAGCTGGCAATACCCTGATATTGCCGGGCGACCTGTCCAACATGGGTTCCATGGTGGCGGCAGCAATGCAGGTGGTAAAGCAGGGCAAATAATTCCCCTTACAGCGAGCTCAGGTTCGGTGAATCTTCATCAACCGTTCCTGCTCTCGCTTCCAGTCCTTGTCCTTCAGGGTATCCCGTTTGTCATGCTGCTTTTTACCCTTGGCAAGGGCCATGTCTACTTTCACCCGGCCATTTTTGAAATGCAGGTTCAGGGGCACCAGTGAATAACCTTTTTGCTCTACTTTACCAATCAAGCGGTTAATTTCCTTCTTGTGCATCAATAACTTGCGTGTGCGGGTGTTCACAGGGTTGACGTGGGTGGATGCACTGGTCAGTGGCGAAATATGGCAGTTCAGCAGCCACAGTTCGCCGTTGCGAACCACGATGTGGCTTTCCTTGATTTGAACACGGCCATCGCGAATGGATTTGACTTCCCAGCCTTCCAGCACAATACCCGCCTCGTACTTCTCTTCAATGAAGTAATCAAAACCTGCTTTTTTGTTGTCAATAATGCTCATGAATTCGGTGAAAACGTCCTTTGGGTGCGGCGTAGCGTGAAAAACGCTAAAATAGAGAGTTTAATCCTTTCTCCGAGCGGGAAACAAACCCTTCAGCATTCATGGCCATTGTAGAAAAGTCCGTGTTGGTTCATTTTTCCACGCAACAAATGTTTGATTTGGTGCGGGCGGTGGCCGATTATCCCCAGTTTTTGCCGTGGTGCGGTGCCGGAAGTGTTGAGCCTGTTGGCGCCAACATTGAAAAAGCGACCGTAGAAATTGCATTCAAGGGTGTCAAACAAAGCTTTTGCACAATGAACAAACTGACACCACACGAGGAAATCCACATGACCTTGGTGGAAGGTCCGTTTACCCATCTCGAGGGCACCTGGCATTTCATTGAACTGACGCCCGAAGCCTGTAAGGTGCATTTCAAACTGGCCTACGAGTTTTCAAGCAAGGTACTGGAGCAACTGGTGGGGCCGGTGTTCACCAGCCTTGCCAACAGTTTCGTGGATTCCTTCATTAGACGTGCAGAGTCGTTACACAGCACCGGGGCGGGGCAGTGATGCTTGTGCACTGGCTTGAACTTGGTCCAACCGACGGCGGTGTGCTTGTGTCAATGCCCAGGCCATTGAATGTGCCCGAAAAAACCACAGTGGAGCAGGCACTTCAGGCCATTGGCTTGAGCAGTGAACGCATTGCGTTGTTACTCAAGGAACGCGCCGTGTCGGTGTACGGCCTTTACGCCACCGAGGGCATGCTGCTTCACCCGGGCGATCGCATTGAAATTCTGGATGGGCTTAGCTTCGACCCAATGGACAGTCGCCGCAGGCGTGCTCAACACAAGGTGCTAACAAAACGCCAGAAAGAATTGGCCAAATACGAGCGGCGAAGCCGCAAGCAATCAAAAACCGTCCCTTAAAACTCAAATTCCCCGGTTTTTCTGTTTGTAAACCAAAACAGGCATGCTGGGTATCCTTTATAATTCGCTTTTGCGCAAGGAGAAATTGCATGCGTGTCACGCAGAAAGCGTTAACGTTTGATGATGTATTGCTGGTTCCTGCGTTCTCAGACGTTCTTCCCAAAGACACATCCCTGTCTACCCAACTGACTCGAAACATCAGCCTGAACATTCCTCTGGTGTCTGCCGCCATGGACACGGTGACTGAAGCCAGGTTGGCCATTGCCATGGCACAGGAAGGTGGTATCGGTATTGTTCACAAGAACCTGACAGCAACGCAGCAAGCGGCCGAGGTGGCCAAAGTAAAACGCCATGAGTCTGGCGTGCTTCGCGACCCGATCACGATCGAGCCTGAACTCACCGTTCGCCAGGTCATTGCTCTTACACAGCAACACAAAATTTCGGGACTGCCAGTTGTCAAGAATGGCAAGGTGGTGGGCATTGTCACGAACCGCGACCTGCGTTTCGAAACAAAACTGGACCAGCCTGTTTCCAACGTCATGACTCCACGAGAGCGTTTGGTCACCGTATCCGAGGAAGACAGCCTGGAGCAGGCCAAAGCCCTCATGCACAAGCACCGCCTGGAGCGCGTGTTGGTGATGGGTGCAGACAACGCGCTGAAAGGCTTAATCACTGTTAAGGACATTCAAAAAGCCACCGAACACCCCTTCGCCAGCAAAGACATTCACGGCAAATTGCGCGTAGGTGCAGCCGTGGGCGTGGGCGATGGCACGGAAGAGCGTGTTGAAAAGCTGGTGGCTGCTGGCGTAGATGTAATTGTTGTTGATACAGCCCACGGCCACAGCAAAGGCGTGTTGGACCGCGTACGCTGGGTAAAGCAAAACTACCCACAAGTGGATGTAATTGGCGGCAATATTGCCACGGCCAGCGCTGCGTTGGCCTTGATGGAGCATGGCGCAGACGGCGTGAAAGTGGGTATCGGTCCAGGTTCAATTTGTACCACCCGCATTGTGGCTGGCGTGGGTGTTCCCCAAATCAGCGCAATTGCCAATGTGGCCAAGGCCCTGAAGGGCACCGGTGTGCCCGTGATTGCAGATGGTGGCATTCGTTATTCTGGTGATATTTCCAAGGCTCTGGCAGCCGGTGCAAGTGCCGCCATGATGGGCGGCATGTTTGCAGGCACTGAAGAAGCACCAGGTGAAGTCGTTTTATTCCAGGGCCGCAGCTACAAGGCTTACCGCGGCATGGGCTCCTTGGGCGCGATGACACAGGGGTCTGCGGACCGCTACTTCCAGGACCCGGCCAACAATGCCGACAAACTGGTGCCCGAGGGTATTGAAGGCCGAGTGCCCTACAAAGGCTCCGTACTGTCCATCATTTTCCAGTTGGTAGGCGGCGTCCGTTCTTCCATGGGCTATGTCGGTTGCCGTTCAATTTCTGAAATGCACGAAAAGGCAGAGTTCGTTGAAATTTCATCTGCTGGCATTCGGGAATCACATGTGCACGATGTTCAAATTACCAAAGAAGCACCGAACTACCATGTCGATTGACAAGGCCTGAATACAGCGAAGCCGCCATGCAAAAACCAGACATTCCACACAGCGAAGAAGAAAGAACACGGGCAATCCAAAATTTGGGGATGATTTATTCCCCCTCCGAGGCCCGGTTTGATCGAATCACGCGTTTGGTTTGTCGGCACTTTGACATTGATACGGCGCTGGTCACCATTGTTTACAAAGAAATTCAATGGTTCAAATCGCTTCAAGGCCTGAATGCCTGCTCCACCGACAGAGAGGTATCTTTCTGTGGACATGCCATTCTCAGTGATGAACCTTTGATTGTTGAAAATGCGCTGCTGGACCCCCGGTTCATGGACAACCCTTTGGTTGTCGACGGACCGAAAATACGGTTTTATGCAGGTCAGCCCGTTCGGGATGCTTTCGGTATTACGATCGGTACGCTTTGCGTGATCGACAGTGTTCCCCGAGCATTTTCCCAAGAGGACAGGCAGGATCTGCGAGATTTCGCGCGCCTGGTTGAAGTAGAACTGGCCAAGCCGATAGAGGACAACGTCGTGAGCCGGTTTGTGCGTTCTCTGAACGAAAATCAAAGGTCTTTGCTGATTGACCCAATCGTGGGATCTTGGAACAGACGCGGATTTGAAGCACTGCTGGACAAAGAACTCGAGTATGCCTTGCACAAGGGAGAAGACCTTTCCCTGTTGCATGTGAAACTCAGTTCATTTGATTTGATTTTGAACAGGTTTGGTCGCGATCGCATTGTTGACTTCACCAAGTTCACTGCGTCCATCATTCGAGACATGTTGCCCAACGGCTCCAGTGTTGGGTCTCTTGGGGCTGATGCATTCGTGGCTGTTTGTTCTGGCATGACCAATTCGGAGGTGGCACGTTTGCTGGAAGAGCTGAAAGCCCGTTTTGGTGAAACCACGCTCGAAACCCATGGCGTGAAAGCTCTGGTTGATGTGGACATCAACTTTCTCGGCCTGTCAGGCGACGAACTTCAATGCACGGCAGTGCAGGCAGTGGATCGCCTGTTAAGTCTTAGTTAAGCATCGGCCAAGCCCTGCACGACATTGCCTTGGGCCAATTACCTTTAATACATTCAAAGAACGCTTCATGAATCATCAGAAAATTTTGGTACTCGACTTCGGGTCACAGGTCACACAACTTATTGCTCGACGCGTGCGTGAATGTGGGGTTTTCTGCGAAATTTTGCCCTGCGACGTAGACCCGGAACGCATCAGGGAATACGGAGCATCTGGCATTATTTTGTCGGGTAGCCACCAGTCTGCTTATGAAGAAAGCACCGACAGGGCGCCCGAGTTGGTGTTCAATCTTGGCGTACCCGTGCTGGGCATTTGCTACGGCATGCAAACCATGGCCATGCAACTTGGCGGCAAAGTTGAAGCGGGTACGGTTCGGGAATTTGGTCATGCCCAAATTCGGGCCCACGGCCACACCAAACTGTTTGATGGTATTCAAGACGAGACCAACGAACATGGCCATGGTCTGTTGAATGTGTGGATGAGCCACGGTGACAAGGTGACCGAACTTCCACCCAACTTCAAGTTGATGGCTTCTACACCCTCGTGCCCAATTGCCGGCATGGCTGATGAAACACGTGGGTTTTATGCCGTGCAGTTTCACCCCGAAGTGACACACACCAAGAAGGGCAAGGAGATACTGGCCCGCTTTGTACGCGACATTTGCGGCTGTAAAGGTGATTGGTCCATGCCAAGTTTTGTGGATGAAGCGGTTGAAAAGATTCGTGCCCAAGTCGGCACCGATGAAGTTATTCTGGGCCTTTCCGGTGGCGTAGATTCTTCAGTGGCAGCCGCATTGATTCACAAGGCAATTGGCGACCAACTAACCTGCGTATTTGTAGACCACGGCTTGCTTCGTTTTAAAGAAGGCGAACAGGTCATGGAAACCTTTGCCAAACATTTGGGTGTGCGTGTTGTGCATGTGAACGCCACCGAAGAATTCATGGGGCAGCTGAAAGGCGTTACCGACCCAGAGGCCAAGCGCAAAATTATTGGTAAAGCATTTGTGGATGTATTCCAGCGCGAGGCTGGCATACGTGCCAACGCCAAGTGGCTTGCACAGGGCACGATTTACCCGGACGTGATTGAATCAGCGGGCGCAAAAACGGGCAAAGCCACCAGCATCAAAAGCCACCACAACGTGGGCGGTTTGCCCGATACGCTGAATTTGAAATTGCTTGAACCCCTGCGTGACTTGTTCAAGGACGAAGTGCGTAAACTTGGCGTTGAACTTGGCCTTGACCCTGAAATGGTTTACCGCCACCCGTTCCCCGGGCCGGGCTTGGGTGTTCGAATTCTTGGCGAAGTGAAAGCCGAGTATGCTGAAATTTTGCAGCGTGCCGATGCCGTTTTCATTGAAGAATTGCGCAACACCAAAGCCACAGCCAAAGACGCAGCGGCTGAGCTGTGCACCGAGGAACAAATTGGAAAAAGCTGGTACGACCTGACCAGCCAGGCTTTTGCAGTGTTCTTGCCTGTGAAATCTGTGGGTGTAATGGGCGATGGCCGCACCTACGAATATGTGGTGGCCATTCGCGCCGTACAAACCCAAGACTTCATGACAGCACACTGGGCACACCTGCCTTATTCATTGTTGGGCCGTATCTCCAATCGCATCATCAATGAAGTAAAGGGAGTAAACCGGGTGGTCTACGACGTATCGGGCAAGCCACCTGCGACCATTGAGTGGGAATAAGCCAATAAAGCACATCCCGTCACTTACCCCAGCCTTACAGAAGAGCCCGCAAATGCGGGCTTTTTTGCATCCTGGGGGTGAGGTTTGCCCTAATTCCCGAATGAAAACACACATGCCACCATCATTGACGATATTTAACCATCGGCGCAGCCCGGCACCGGTGGGTACAACGACAATGACAACATGGAGAACCCATGGCAGAAGTAGTGTTGGAGACAAGGGCGTTGACCAAGGAATTCAAGGGATTCACTGCGGTCAGCGATGTGAATTTAAAAGTACAGAGTGGTCACATCCACGCGCTGATCGGCCCGAATGGCGCAGGTAAAACGACCTGTTTCAATTTGTTGACGAAATTTTTAACGCCCACTTCGGGCCAAATTTTGTTCAACGGCAAAGACATCACCAGTGCAAAGCCAGCCCAAATCGCCAGGCAAGGCATTATTCGGTCGTTTCAAATTTCCGCAGTATTCCCACACCTCACAGTGCTTGAAAATGTACGCATTGGCTTGCAACGCCCATTGGGTAATTCGTTTCATTTCTGGAAAAGTGAGAAAAAACTCTCGGTACTGAATGACAAGGCCATGGCTTTGCTTGCGCTGGTTGACCTGGAAAGCTTTGCAGACACCCTGACGGTGGATTTGCCTTACGGCAGAAAACGTGCGCTTGAAATTGCAACCACATTGGGCATGGAACCTGAATTGATGCTGCTGGATGAGCCCACCCAGGGCATGGGCCACGAAGACGTGGACCGCGTTACACAATTAATCAAGAAGGTTTCTGCTGGCCGAACCATTTTGATGGTTGAACACAATATGAATGTGGTGGCGGGAATTAGCGATCGCATCTCCGTGCTACAACGCGGCGCAGTGCTGGCTGAAGGCAGTTACGCTGAGGTTTCGCGCAACCCCGAGGTGATGGAGGCCTACATGGGCTCCACCACTGGAGTTCTGGAGGGAGCGCACTGATGAGTCATGCATCGACAAGCACTGCGCTTGAAATCGCCGGGCTTAACGCTTGGTATGGCGAATCACACATCTTGCACAACCTGAACCTGACTGTTAAAACCGGTGAGGTGGTAACTCTTCTGGGGCGAAATGGAGCAGGGCGCACCAGCACCCTACGTGCCATTATGGGTTTGACTGGTTCGCGGAAGGGGTCGATTAAAATCAATGGCACCGAGGCGATTAACATGCCCACCCACAAAATTGCCCACTTGGGTGTGGGTTACTGCCCGGAAGAACGGGGCATATTCTCTTCCCTGTCTGCCGAAGAAAACCTGATGCTGCCACCCTTTGTTTCAAAAACCGACAAAGGCATGAGCGTGGCAGAAATTTACGAGATGTTCCCCAACCTGGCCGAACGCAAAAAAAGCCAGGGCACGCGTTTGTCAGGTGGTGAACAGCAAATGTTGGCCGTTGCGCGCATTCTTAGAACTGGCGCCAAACTCTTGCTGCTGGATGAAATTTCTGAAGGGCTTGCACCGGTGATTGTTCAAGCCCTGGCCAAGATGATTACCACCCTGAAATCGAAGGGGTACACCATTGTGATGGTGGAACAGAATTTCCGTTTTGCAGCCCCACTGGCCGACCGGTTTTACGTGGTGGAACACGGCCAAATTGTGGAGGCTTTTGCTTCCTCGGAACTCGATGAAAAAATGCCCGTGCTGCATTCGCTGCTGGGCGTATAAAAAACCAACCTTTCAAGGGATTGGACTTAAACCAAAGGAGATGATGATGAAATTAAAACCAATCGCAACTGGACTGACCGCACTTTTTGCATTTGCTGCTGGCTCGGCCCAGGCACAAATTTCCAACGACACCATCAAGATTGGTGTCATCACCGACATGTCTGGCCTGTATGCCGACATTGATGGGCCTGGTGGTGTCGAGGCTGTAAAAATGGCGATCGCTGATTTTGGCGGCACCTTGAATGGCAAGAAAATCGAACTGGTGTTTGCTGACCACCAGAACAAGGCTGACATTGCAGCCAGCAAGGCACGCGAGTGGTTTGACACTGAAGGTGTCGACATGCTGATTTCAGGTACCAATTCCGGCACGGCTTTGGCCATGGCCAAAGTAGCCGATGAAAAGAAAAAGCCCAACTTTGTAATTGGTGCTGGTACCGCCCGCATTACCAATGAAGAATGCAACCCTTACAGCATTCACTATGCCTACGACACGGTAGCCATGGCCAAAGGCACTGGTTCAGCAGTAACCAAGCAGGGCGGTAAAACATGGTATTTCCTGACCGCGGACTACGCCTTTGGCACATCGCTGGAAACCGACACCACCGCGGTCGTTAAGGCCAATGGCGGCACTGTAAAGGGCGCCGTTCGTCACCCGCTATCAGCGTCTGACTTTTCCAGTTTCATGCTGCAAGCGCAGGCTTCGGGTGCACAAATTCTAGGCCTGGCCAACGCCGGTGGTGACACCGTCAACTCCATCAAGGCAGCCAATGAATTTGGCGTCACTGGCAGCATGAAGCTCGCTGGTTTGCTGATGTTCATTAACGACGTGCATGCTTTGGGCTTGGGACAAACCAAGGGCATGTACCTCACCGACAGTTGGTATTGGGATCAAAATGATGAAACGCGCAAGTGGTCCCAGCGCTTCTTCGACAAAATGAAAAAAATGCCCAGCAGCCTGCATGCAGCCGATTACTCGGCAACCCTGCAATACCTGAATGCTGTGAAAGCTGCGGGTACGGATGATGGCGCCAAAGTGATGGAAGCGCTACGCAAACAAAAGGTGAATGACATGTACGCCAAAAACGGCTACTACCGTGCCGACGGCAGCATGATTCACGACATGTTCCTGATGCAGGTGAAAGACCCCAAGGAGTCCAAAAAGCCATGGGACTACCTGAAAGTTGTACAGGCTATTCCAGGTGAGCAGGCGTTCACCACCAAAGCTGAGACCAAGTGTGCGTTGTGGAAGTAATGCATTAAAACCAGCACAAGACCAATGCCCCTGAGGTTTAACCACCCAGGGGCTTTGCGGGACACGTACTCATGGAAATTTTTGGAATTCCCTTGCAGGCCTTTCTTGGGCAGCTACTGCTTGGCTTGGTGAATGGCTCGTTTTATGCCATGTTGTCACTGGGTCTTGCCGTTATTTTTGGCTTGCTCAACGTGATCAATTTTGCCCATGGCGCGCTGTACATGATGGGTGCATTTTTCGCCTGGATGGGCATGGCCTATTTCAACCTGAATTATTGGGTAATGCTGTTGCTTGCACCGCTTCTGGTGGGCGCCTTCGGGATACTGATTGAAAAAACAATGCTGCGCTGGCTTTACAAGCTTGATCATTTGTATGGCTTGTTGCTGACCTTCGGCATTACCTTGATGCTGGAGGGAATTTTCCGCTCGGTTTACGGGGTTTCCGGCCAACCTTACTCGGTGCCTGAAGCCTTGCAGGGTGCGACCAACCTGGGCTTCATGATTTTGCCGAACTACCGCGCCTGGGTCGTGGTGGCCTCGCTGGTGGGTTGTTTTGCCACCTGGATCATGATTGAAAAAACCAAACTGGGAGCCTTGCTTCGCGCCGGTACTGAAAACCCGCGACTGGTGGAGGCATTCGGCATCAATGTGCCCTTGATGGTCACGCTTACTTATGGCTTTGGTGTGGCACTGGCCGCATTCGCGGGTGTGCTGGCTGCGCCAGTCATTCAGATCTCACCGTTGATGGGGTCCAACCTCATCATCACCGTGTTTGCAGTGGTGGTGATTGGTGGAATGGGATCTATTTTGGGTTCAATCATTACCGGGCTCACTTTGGGCATTGTGGAAGGATTAACCCGTGTGTTTTATCCAGAATTGTCAGCCACAGTGGTGTTCATCATCATGGCGATTGTGCTCATGATTCGCCCGGCCGGTTTGTTCGGCCGCGAGAAATAAAGGGTTTGACACGATGAAGAAAAATACAATTATCGCCATTGCGGCAATCATTCTCGCCCTGGCGGCACCGTTCTTCATGTACCCAGTGCTGCTCATGAAACTGCTGTGTTTTGCACTGTTTGCGTGTGCATTCAACTTGTTGATTGGTTACACCGGTTTGCTTTCCTTCGGGCATGCTGCTTTTCTTGGCGGGGCAGGTTACATCGCGGGCTATGTCATTCGAGATCTTGGCATGCCCTTTGAGCTTGGCCTGTTGGCAGGCGTAGCATTCGCAGCGCTCATTGGTTTAGTCATGGGTGCTTTGGCCATTCGGCGGCAAGGCATTTACTTCACCATGATTACACTGGCCTTGGCACAAATGCTGTATTTCATTTTTTTACAGGCGCCATTTACTGGCGGTGAAGATGGTTTACAAGGCATACCGCGCGGCACCTTGTTTGGTGTTGTCGACCTAAGCAACGACTTGACACTTTACTTCGTGGTACTGGCCATTTGCATCGCAGGCTACGCCCTGATTGTTCGCACTGTACATTCTCCATTCGGGCAGGTTCTCAAGGCCATCAAGGAAAATGAACCACGCGC
The DNA here is from genome assembly GCA_018812945.1 of Gammaproteobacteria bacterium. Lineage (GTDB taxonomy): Bacteria > Pseudomonadota > Gammaproteobacteria > Burkholderiales > Burkholderiaceae_B > Limnobacter. The sequence continues at coordinate 12,204 of JAHJCM010000086.1, forward strand.
AATATCACTGGGTTATGACGTGGACAAATACAAGTTGCTGGTATTTGTTTTGTCAGCAGCGCTGTCGGGCTTGGCCGGCGCAACAAAAGCCTCGGTGCTTGGCTTTGAAACATTGACTGATGTGCACTGGACGATGTCTGGCCTGGTGGTGCTGATGACCTTGGTGGGCGGCCTGGGCACTCTTGCCGGCCCCATTGTGGGTGCCATTGTGATCATTGCACTGGAAAATCGCATTGGTGAATTTGGCACCTGGATGGCTGTGACCACTGACATTGCCTGGTTCCGCTCATTGGGAGAACAGGTCACGGTTGTGACTGGTTTCATTTTCATTGTGGTAGTGCTGGCCTTCCGGCGCGGAATTGTTGGGGAAATAATTGCCTGGAACCAACGCAGGCTGTTCAAAGCGGGTCAGTAAACTGAAGCTGCCCACTGACCAAGAACCCGGCCTGGTGCCGGGTTTTTTTATGTCAAACTGAGAACACTTTATTGGGCTTACTTTGAAAACCATGCAAACCAGCAAGCTGTCCGACAAATTTTCGATACTGGCGCACCACGGCCAGCCTGAGGACATGCCATGGATGGAACTCGCATTGCAGCAAGCAAGGCTTGCTGCACAGGCTGGCGAAGTGCCGATTGGCGCAGTCGTGGTAATCGATGGCAAAGCCGTTGCCAAGGCACACAATGCACCCGTAACACTCAACGATGCGTGCGCACATGCTGAAATTCAGGCCATTCGCCAAGCCTGTCAGGCAGTTGGCAATTACCGCTTGGGTGCACAGGCCACCCTATACGTCACACTACAACCCTGCCTCATGTGCATTGGTGCAATTTTGCATGCGCGCATAGGCCGCGTGGTGTTGGGTTGTGCGCAATCCCGCTACAACGGGGATTTGAAACAATCCCTGTCAGTATTCGAGCAAGCGCAAGCCTGGCACCCCTGTGTTTTTGAAACAGCTTGCATGGCACAAGAAAGCGAAGAATTGCTGGGCAATTTTTTCAAAGCACGCCGCAAACAAAGAGAAGAAACCGTTGCTGATTTGGCCAGCCTTGTGCACCTGCCCAATGCCAACAAACAAACAATTGAGCAACTTGCGCAACTTGGCTTTCACACTCCGCACGATTTTCTGCAAACCGGGCTAGAGCAGGCAAGCAAGATATTGGCTGAGCAAAGCCGCGTGTTGAAAGCAGGGCAGCACACACAGCAGGCCGCCATTCTGGCCAGTTTGTGCGATTATTTCAACGGAGAACCCGTGCGTTCCTGGAAACAGTACCTGTGACATTACTTTTAAAACCGGAATTGAATTGAACAGCAAACCGCCCATCTCAACAAACCAGGCACTGAACCAGCTAGTCATGTTTTCGCCCAGTGGCGCAATGGTTGATGAAACCTTGCTTGACCGGGCCTGCAACCATTTGAGCAATCAACATGGCTTCAATGTGATTGAAATGCCTGAGGCACGCCTGCGCATACAGCGCTTTGCAGGCGATGAAGCCACGCGCATGGCCAGTATCGAAAATGTATTTGCCATGAATACGCCCAGCCTGCTGATGGCCACCCGCGGGGGTTACGGCCTAAGCCGCTTGCTGCCGCTGTTGAATTTTCCGGAACTTGCCGCATTGCTGAATGCGAATGCGCACCTGTTGTGCGGCCACAGCGACATTACCAGCCTGCAATTGGCATTGCTGAACGCGGGGGCACAACCTGCCACATTGTTGCACGGGCCCATGGCTTGTTTCGATTTTGGGGCAGAGCAGGGTGCAGACCCACTCACCCTTGAACACTTTTTGCGTGCCGTAGAAAAACAGGCAATAAATATTGAATGGCCTGTTGAAGGTGTCGGACTGAGCACACAACAACAAACCATTGCAATTGAAGGCCCGGTGTGGGGTGGCAACCTCACCTTGCTGTGCAGCCTTTTGGGAACGCCTTGGTTGCCCAGTGTACCTGGCGGTATTTTGGTGCTTGAAGATGTGAACGAGCCCGCCTACAAAATTGAGCGCATGCTGCTGCAATTGCTACACGCTGGTGTGTTGGCCCAGCAAAAGGCAATTGTGTTGGGTAATTTTTGTGAACCCAAACCCGGCACACACGACAATGGTTACAGCCTGCGTAGCGCCGCTGAATTTGTTCAAGGCCAACTTAAACACGTACCCGTGTTGCTGAATTTTCCATTTGGTCACTGCACTCCGAAGGCTTGCTGGTTTCAGGGCGGGCAGGGCACCTTGACCATGACTGGCGGGCACAGCGAATTCAACGCACGCCTGGTTCAAACCCTTCGCTAGTCGCAACGCTCCGAGCCCGGGCATGTATAATGCCCCCTTCGTTAAAAATCACTGAATTTTCCAATACTTATGCTCACCGCAGCCAATATCACCATGCAGTTCGGCGCCAAGCCGCTTTTTGAGAACATCAACGCGAAATTCGGCGATGGCAACCGCTATGGCTTGATCGGCGCAAACGGCTGCGGTAAATCCACTTTCATGAAAATTCTGGGTGGCGACCTGGAGCCCAGCAGCGGCACGGTGGTCATTGAGCCCAATGTGCGCTTGGGCAAGCTAAGCCAGGATCAGTTCGCATTTGAAGAGCACCGCGTGCTGGATGTGGTCATGATGGGCCACAAGGAAATGTGGGCCGCGATGACAGAACGGGATGCCTTGTATGCCAACCCCGAAGCCACCGACGACGACTACATGCGCGCAGCCGACCTGGAAGCGGTGTATGCCGAATTCGGCGGCTACGAAGCCGAAGCACGTGCAGGCGAATTGCTGCTGGGTGCGGGTATTCCGCTTGAAAACCACAATGGCCCCATGAGCGAAATTGCCCCCGGCTGGAAGCTGCGAGTTCTACTGGCGCAGGCCTTGTTCTCGAAACCCGATGTGCTGTTGCTGGATGAACCCACCAACAACCTGGACATCAATACGATTGCCTGGCTGGAAAACGTACTGAACCAGTACGAGAGCACCATGATCATCATCAGCCACGACCGTCACTTTCTGAATGAAGTGTGCACCCACATGGCCGATCTGGATTACGGTACCTTGCAAGTGGTACCTGGTAATTATGACGATTACATGCTGGCTGCAGCCCAAGCCCGTGAACGTGCACAGGCATCCAATGCACGCGCCAAAGAACGCATTTCAGATTTGCAAGACTTTGTACGCCGTTTTGCGGCCAACAAATCGAAGGCGCGCCAGGCTACCTCGCGCCAAAAGCAGATCGAGAAAATCAAGCAAGACACAGTCATCCTGAAACCCTCTTCACGCCAGAATCCGTTCATTCGCTTCGAGCAGAAAAAGAAGATGCACCGCTTGGCTGTGGAGCTGGACAACATTAGCCTGGCCTACGGCGACAACAAGGTGATCCGAGACTTTTCCATTATGGTGGAGGCGGGCGATAAAGTGGGCATTGTAGGAGCCAACGGCATGGGTAAAACCACGCTGCTGAAACTGCTGGCCAAGGCTTTGGAACCCACTTACGGTGAAGTGAAGTGGTCGGAAAACGCAGACCTGGGTTACATGTCGCAAGACGTCAGTGACGAATTCGCCGTGCCTTTGAATTTGCGAGAATGGACCGAGCGCTTCTCTCAGGAAGGCGACGACGACCAAGCCATTCGCGGTATTTTGGGGCGTTTGCTGTTCTCGAACGATGAAATTTCCAAGCAGGTAAAAGTATGTTCCGGTGGTGAGAAAAACCGACTGGTGTTTGGTCGCCTGATGCTGGGGCGCCACAATGTTTTGTTGCTGGACGAGCCAACAAACCACCTGGACATGGAATCGATCGAATCACTTCAATATGCACTGGAGAAATACGAAGGCACAGTGTTTGTGGTGTCGCATGACCGCCAGTTTGTTTCTGGCATTGCCACGCGAATTTTTGAAATGCGTGAAGACGGCATTACCGATTACCGCGGCACCTACGAAGAATACCGCGAGAGTTTGGGGCTGAATTGATAGACCAGCGCTGCTGGTAGAGATACTGAATTGGCGGGGATGCTTATGGTCTTGCTCAGTCTGCCGATTCAAGATCAAGTCGCCCGGTTTGGAACGCAGCGAGGGGCGACCTGCAAGGTCGATGCGAAGACGCGCTCGCGTTTCGCATGCCCTGAGCAAGTTTCAAACAGGGGAATTCGACTTGATCAAGGCAGACGAGCATGCCATAAGTAGCCCAACAGAACGACGCTTCCAAACGAACAGTGACATACGCCAAACAACTCAGCCGATAGGCTTTACTTTCGCAGCAACCCGCTTGGCCTTCGCACGGGCTTCTTCTACATCTGCATCACGCGCCAAGGCAACACCCATTCGTCTTTTCACAAACGACTCGGGTTTTCCGAATAAACGCACATCCGTGCCGGGCTCGGCCAATGCATCGGCCACACCTTCAAATGCAATGCCCACTTTGTCTACACCACCATAAATAACGGCACTGGCACCCGGTGTTTTCAAGCTGGTGTCCACAGGCAAACCCAGAATGGCACGTGCATGCAATTCAAATTCATTTTGCCACTGCGTAATCATGGTGACCATGCCTGTGTCGTGAGGGCGAGGACTCACCTCAGAAAACCAAACCTGATCGCCTTTTACAAACATTTCAACGCCAAACAAACCGGTGCCACCCAAAGCGGTGGTTACCAGGTCTGCCATTTTACGGGCCTCATCCAGGGCCTTTGCGCGCATGGCTTGGGGTTGCCAGCTTTCAACGTAATCGCCACTTACCTGAATATGACCCACTGGCTCGCAATAACTGGTTTCAATTGCGCCGCTTTTGGGGTTGCGGGCACGCACAGTCAACAGAGTGATTTCATACTCGAATTCGATCAGCGACTCAGCAATAACCCGCCCTGAATTGACACGCCCGGCGCTGCCCGCGTAATCCCATGCTGCTTCAAGTTGGCTTGCATCATCCACCTTGGATTGCCCTTTGCCCGAGGATGACATCACGGGCTTGATGATGCAGGGGTAACCCACCGGCTTCTTGCCATCAATACCTTTTTCTACCGCCCGCTTCAGGGTTTCAAAATCATCCGCAAAAGCATAGTGCGAGCAACTTAAATTCAATTCCTCAGCAGCCAGGCGACGAATTCCTTCACGGTTCATGGTTAGCCAAGCCGCATTGGCTGTGGGCACCACACGCACCACGCCTTCTGCCTCAAGTTCTTTCAGGGCAGGGGTCGCAATCGCTTCAATTTCCGGCACCACAATGTGGGGACGCTCTTGTGCAATCAAGGCCTTCAATGCGTTGGCATTGGTCATGTCGATTACATGAAAGCGATGCGCAACCTGGTGCCCTGGCGCATTGGGGTAGCGGTCCACTGCAATAACCTCAACACCCAGGCGCTGAAAGGCGATGATCACTTCTTTGCCCAGCTCACCACTGCCCAGCAACATCACTTTGACGGCGTTTGCAGCCAAAGGTGTACCGATCTGTGTTGGAAATTGAATCGCTGTTGTCATGCTCAAACTCGCTTGATTAAATCACTGATTAATTGATGGATTCGGGGGTGTCGTGGTGGTGTGCATGCGATGCTTCGTCAAAAAACACCACCAACAACACCAGCAGCACCGGGCCAATAATCAAGCCCACAATACCCATGGTAATGACGCCGCCAAACACACCGAACAAGACGGCCAAAAACGGCAAATGGGTTCCGCCTTGTATCAACAAAGGGCGAACCAGGTAATCGGCGATCAACACCACCAACATGCCCACGGTGATCAATACAATTGCTTCCGCGCCGTTGCCACTTAAAAACAGGATCATACCCAAAATAGCGAGCAAGCCTGGTGCAGCCATGGGAATAAAGGCGATCAGGGCAGTGATAGTGCCCAATAGCACCGGTGCATAGACGCCACACGCAGCAAACAGCACAGAAAGGATGACTGCCTCTGCAAAACTGACAATCACCAACCCGTTAACCGCAGCTCGCAGCGCAGGTGGCATGTGTGAAACATAAGGCTTCCAGCGTTGACCCAGCCAGTCAGTGCCAATTCGGTTCATGCGGATGCTGATGCTTGAGCCATCGCGGTAAAAAAAGAACAGCACCCACAATGCGAAAAACAGGGTGGCTACACGCCCCAGCAATTCAAGCAAAATGGCCGATGCTGTGCCTTGTACATCGCCCAAACGTTGGGTAAGTGTTTCGCGCAACAGTCCGGAAATTTGTTTGGGCACACTCAAATATTCTGTCCAGCTGGCCACGAGCATTTCGCCAAGCACTGGAATTTGAGGCAGCCAGTCAGGTACTGCAACACCGGAGTCATCGGCCTGTCGCAAGAAGGTGGTAATTTCAAGAATGTCTTGAACCATAAACACGATCAAGCCGATCATTGGCCCAACCAACAGGAATGCAACAACCAGGGTGGTCAGAAATGCAGCGCCATTGGGCTTTCCGGGAAAGCGGCCGCGAATGCGGCAATGCAGCGGCCAAAACGCGGTTGCAATAATTCCTGCCCACAAAATTGCCAACAGGAATGGCGACAATACAATGGCAGCGCCGACCAGTATCAACACAGTAAACAGCGTGCTGATCAGGGACTTCGGTTGTCTCAGGTGTTCTGCCATGTCAGCCAGTCGTGCGCAATACGCGTTATTTGAATGATTGTTTGTGGTTCAATCATTGTAGCAACGCCTGAATTGCAAATTGACTGTTATTTCACTTTCACGAGAACACACATGAAATTATCCAACACCTTGAGAATCGCTTTGTTCAGTACCTCGGTCGGTTTGCTGGCTCCGTCGGTCGCGTTTGCAGACCTGTGCGAGAAAACACCCGCCGTGAACTTGAATGCCATTAGCAGCGAAGAGGTGGACAACGACATGGTGCGTTTGAATTGGCAGGTGCAAATTCAGGCAGGTACGGCCAACGAGGCCATGAATGCCGTGAACACCGTGCTTGAAAAATCAATCAACAATTTATCGAAGAACAAAGACATCAGCAAACTGAAGAACAACATTCAAACCTATCCGCAATACGGCAAAAACAATGTGATCCAAACTTGGCAAGGTGTGGGCTCACTTACTTTTGAAATGCCAGTTCAGGCATTAAAAACCCAGAAGAATTTGAATGTGGCAGATGGTCTGACACTCAGCAATCTGGAATATTTTCCCAGCGAAGGCCGTATTGAACAAAGCCGCGAAAAACTGCTGCAAAGTGCCATGAAAGAGTTTCAAAATAAAGCCAGTATTGCTGCGAAAGGTTTTGGCAAAACTGGCTATACCTTGGGTGAGGTGTCGATTAACGATGAGAATCAAGGCCCACCTTCTTACCCAAGAATGTACGCAGCTTCGGCAGACATGATGAGCAAAGGCATGGAAGTGGCCCCGGCTGCTGGTTCAAGCCGGGTTAGTGTTTCGGTTAATGGGCGCGTTTGCCTGAAGCCTTGAATGGAATAACACGGGCCAGATTGGCAGCTGGGCTGGATTGATCGTTTGAGGTTTCCGCGGCTTTTTCAATGTCGCCAGTGTAGTTCTGATCGATCAAACGCAAACCATTTTGCCTCAAAGGGGCTGGGCTCAGTTCCTGTTCCAGTTTTTGCACCTGCTCACGCAGTTTGCCAAACGATTCCCACATCAGCTTCGACGATTCCATGGCCGACTGCAATGGGCTTTTCGAGCGCTGGCGGATCATGCGAATCTTGAACAGCGTTTGCTCCAGCGCTAAGCGGTGTTCGGGATCGACACTGGCTACATAACCTTCGAGTACCGCCTCGCGGCGCTGCTCGAAGGCAACAGGGTCCACTTGGTACAAGTCGGCCCACTCCTTGAAATCAAAGTGCGTCATGGCTGCTCCTTGCTTTGCTCAATGAGCTTGGCTTTGTTGCTGTCTTGATCGTCGGTTCCCATCAAAAACGCATGCACTGCTTTTTGCAGAGTCCTTAACCGGGCGGTTTTTAGGTTAAGCTCATGTCTAAGAGCTTCGTTCTCTTCCATGAGTCTGTCAACCAGTGCGAGAGTTTCAAATTTCTTTCCCAAACTTTCTACCCGGTTTACTTCAACGCTTGAATGATGGCCCATGATGACTAGTAATGTTGCTATTAACCTTTGTACTGCCAAACACAGCAATCGGTTTTAGTAATACTCTTCAGTAACAACAATCGAATGACAACAACAATGGTGTTTATGAAAAGCGCTTGGACTTTTTCTTTTTTTCTGGGTTTGTTTGCATGGGCTTATATACCCACAGCCTTCGCCCAGGAACCAAGTTCAAATTTAACCCGTTGTGAAAACAGCTTTGGCAAAGAACCTGTGGGCACCACCATTGAAATTTGCCGGCTGGAATTGACTGGGCCAATTACCCAGGCCAAACGCGTCAAAATTCTTGAAACACTGGGGAAGGCCTACCTGGCGCAAAAAGAAGCCGACTTGGCCATTTCAACCTGGAATGAAGCCAGCCAATACAGCCCCCTAAGCCGGGAAGACCAGGCGGCGGCCGAAACCTGGACACGTTTGCAGGTACTCATTGGCCAAACTTATGCACAAGCCGATCAAATGGAACGCGCCGAAGTCCACTTTAAGAAAACCCTAAGCACAGTTGAACAATCCATTGGTCGTTATTCCTTGCCGGCAGGTATGGTTCAAGATGCACTGGGCACTTACTATGCCCTGCAAAAAAAGGCGGCTGAATCTGAAGCAGCATTCAAACGCGCGCGTATTGTGTATGAAATTCGCCTGGGAAAAACCAATGCCCGAACGCTTGAAACCCGCATGAACCATGCCGTGGGTTTACTGGACATGGAGAAAGAGCAAGAGGCGCTGGAAAGTTTCCAGGTGCTTGCAGAAATTATCAATGCCACGCCCAATTACAAAAACGAACCCATTCGTGCTGAAATACTGACGTTTCTAGGCACGCTGCAAATGCGCGGCGATCAGTTGCAAGAAGCAGCCAAGAATTACCAAACCGCATTTGAAGTACGGCAAGCCGCGTTTGGCCCCAACGACATCAGAACCAGCCAATCTTTGAATAACCTAGGGGTTGTGCTTTACAGGGCAGGGGACTTAAAACGAGCGGAAGTGGCACTCAGCCGCGCATACATTATTCGAGCAGATGCCTTGGGCAACGAAGACCCTTTGACACTCAGCACTCAAAAGAACTTGCAGGCCGTGATCGCCGCTCAAAATGCGGCGAAAACAGGCCCGTCAGGAAGTGCCAACCGCAATTAATTAAACCTTGCTGTCGCGCACCAGCTTGCGATTGGCCTTGAATGATTTGAACTCATACACTGCAACCAGCAAAATTGCGGAGAACACGCAACCCAGGGCTGCCAAAATACTTGGGCTTGCTACTTCATAGTTAATGTAATCCACCAAACCATGCACTAACATGGCTGAGGCGATCAACAACAACACCAATACACCGGGGTAAGAACGAAGAGCTTTCATACGACACCTCTCAAAATTTACTGCATCAATTGCTGACCAATGAGTCAACAATTGAACTTTACCATTGAGCAATGTCACAGATTGGAGCGCCACTTCTAACGTTGTATTTAACCAAACCGGCGCATTTTAGACTGTATTTTTCTTTTTAAAACAATGCAGTAGAAACAAACAAGCCAGCAAACCCAGCAAGTTCAAGGCACCACCACCCCCACCACCGCTGGAACTTCCTGTGCCAGAACCACTGCCTGAATCGCCCACCACCGAATCACCCACAGCCGAGGAGGGTGCACCTACACCTGCAGAGGCACCATTGATCAATGGTGAAAGCAGACTGGCCAACAAAGTAGGGGACGTAGCCCCCTGATTGGCCACAATAACCGAGGCGATTGCCGTTCGGCCATTGGGAGCTTGTGCACGAAGATCAAACCCTGCCACACCAGAAGGCGCGGTTACATCCACTTCCAAGCCGCTTACCGCCAAAATCGGGTTAGGCGCGTCGGCCGACGATTTCAACACATTGATCACATCAAAACTGACTGCATTTACCTCCTGCCCCGAAGAGTTCAATGTACCGCTGGCAGAGAATGTACGTGTTTGTCCCGGTGGAATGACATTGCCCGTGTTGGAGAACAAATTAGTAAGTCCACCTGCCGCCTGTGAATTGATCAAATTGGCCACATCCAGCATGCCCGAACCACAAAGAGCCCGTGTGCAATTGCATTCAACATCCACTGTGTCAGCGGTGCAAGTGGGGCGACCACCCAGCGAAAGAAAGGGACGCGCAGTAGTTTTCAGCAAATTCTCCACGGTGGCCACAGACGCAGACGGATCCAAAGACCAATACAGCGAGGCTGCGCCAGCCACCATGGGAGAGGAGAAACTGGTACCAATCTTGGTGTTATAAGTGTTGGTCAGAGGGCCACCGCTACCCGTATTTGAGGCACTCCAAATTGGAAACGCTGCATCGCCTCCAGGCGCTGAAAGTTGAATACTGGGTCCAAAATTGCTGTAATTCGCCTTCAACCCTTCCTGATCTATTGCTGCTACACCAAAAGCGCCAGGGCAATTGGCAGGCGAATCCACTGTGCTACCGTCGTTGCCTGCGGCAACCACCACCAAAGAACCTGCCTGGCGCGCGGCGGCAATGGCCGCGCCTTCAATGGAAGCCACACAGGCACCTTCGGCACCCAAACTCAAGTTAATCACTCTGGCAGGGAAGGGGTTGTTGGGTGCCCCAGGCACACTCAAGCCGGCGGCCCAGCGAATACCGTCTGCAAGGTCGCTTGAAAACCCACCACATTTACCCAACACACGAACAGGCAACACCACCGCATTCCAGTTAACTGAGAACACACCTTCGCTTGGCACCGGGTTGCCAGCAAGCAAAGCGGATACAAAGGTGCCATGCCAGCTTGATTGACTAAGACCGCCACACACCGGGTCTGCCAAAAGATCAGCTGGGCCTACACCATCGCCGGGGTCAGTCGGGTCTGAATCCCGATCAGAACCTGTGGAACCTTGACCATCAGCCCCTATAAACGGGTCAGCTACAAAATCGTATCCAGACAGCAAATGGCCTTGAAGCATGGGATGGCTTGGCAAAACACCCGTATCCAACACAGCGACCACGGTAGGTGCGGTACCGTGAAAGTTGGTCCACATGGCACCCGTATTGATTGAAGCGGGCTGTGTGCTCAAATCTTGGTGGAACCACGATCGGCTGCGGCGTGACGGGTCAAGCCCGTTTAATACCCCGATCAAAGGCGATTGGGCGCGAAGCTTGATGCGACGGTCAAGCTCCACGGACTCAACCGCCGGATCGGACAACAAACGGAGGCGCGCTTGTTCAGCATCGCTGCCATTGGGCGTTGTAATAACCGCGCCACGTTCACCAAATGGCCTGACAAGTTGGAAGGTGCGTTTGTGAACGATGGAAAGTTCGGCAAGCCTGGCTCGCAATTCTGATTTGCGTGATTCAAGCGAGGAAGATTGAACCGTCGCATGGCCGTGATCAGGGCTGTCTTTGAACTGGATTACCCAACGATCAGCCGACCATGAAATAGTAGAGAAGATGCCAAGCAGAATGAACAAACTGCTTTGAATAGCGAAACGCAACTGCATGGGTAGACCCTGATTGTGGCTGTTATTAGATGATACCGGGGAGAGGGGCTTGCGGATTCAGAATTGGAAACAAGAGAATGGAAGGCTTTCGTCTGATCTACTAAATTTGTAAAGAAGCATACCCCCGTAACTCACTGATAAATAGACACTTGCGGAAAATAACTTGACACTAATATGCTTTGTATTTGAAACTAAAATTGTAAAGTAAATAAACAATCGATTAAAAGTGTAAAGTAAGTCGAGCCAATTTTATTGGGGTGTCCTATGGGGTCAGATACTGCTCGCCACATCAAAGGTCTGAGTGACAGCATTTGGGCTGACTTCTCCTGTTGGCCGGGCTTTGACGAGGCTTCCCTCGATCAGGAAAAATTAACAAAGTACCTCGCCAGAAAAGAGGCCATCAAAGCTTATTTGTCGGGAATACCGGTTGCAGTGATTCGAAAGGAATTCGGAATCTCTGAATCCCAAATTTACCGTCTGATCACAGAGAGGTGCCTTCGTGACCACCCAGACGGCCAAATTTACGGGTGGAGAGCTCTAATCCCACGAATCCGAATTGTTCAATTCAAAAGGCGTTCTCCTATCAAAATTGATCAGTGGGGATACGGTGCAGTCGGTGCATTGCAAACATTACTCGATACGCATCCCGATGTTCGAGAATCTCTGGACAAGAAGATTCTTAAAGTACCGAATACACGCCACAAACTCGGTATGTTGGCAACGTCTAAACGATCAATTTGGCTTTGGTTTCTTCAGAAGCTAAGGGAAAAAGGCATCGAGATTAGAGGGGAATGGCCTTTTTCGACTAAAACGAACGGGTACCACTCCATTATTAAGTACATCGACAAAGTTTTGGAGGCAAATCCAGCCAGAGCGATAATGATTCATGGTGGAACAGAACTCAAAAGAAAAATGCAGGCAGGCGATGGTGTTGATCGACCGGTGCTTGAGCCTTTTCAGCGTGTAGAAATGGATGCGCACAAAATCGATGGGCGCTTTACCGTTGCGATTCCTTTACTTGGCGGTGGCTACCAAAACGTCTTGATCCACAGAATCTGGGTAATCGTGATCATTGAGGTGGTGACTCGATTGGTGCTCGGATATCACATGAGTCTTCGAAAGGAGATTTCCAAAGAAGACGTGCTTAGGGTTATCAAGAGGTCTCTTTCGCCCTGGGCGAAAAAAAAGCCACACCACACCGACAAGGACTTTTATATCGATGGCGCAGGGTTTCCCAGTGTTTTAGGCGAGCAATGTGTGGGCATGTGCTGGGACGAAACCTCAATTGATGGTGCGCTCGCCGAAAAAGCAAAGGTGGTTGCAGAAGTACTAAAAAATTCGGTGGGGTCGGTTCTTCTGACTCCCGAGAATTCCTATGCGATAAGGCGAACAAAAGATGACCGACCATTCATCGAAAGCTTTTTCAATAAACTTGGAAAACTGGGATTTCAGAAAATCTCCAACACCACGGGGAACTATCCTGGTGCAACGAAGGGCAGAGACCCAATCGGGGTCGCGGTGGCCTCAGAGTTCCAGTACGAGTATGTGGAGGAACTCCTTGACATCATCATTGCAAACTACAACGCAAGAATTCACTCAAGACTTAGTGGTCGATCACCACTTCAGTACCTGCAATATCTGGTGCTTAGCAAGACATTCCAGCCCAGAGTGATTGATTCACAACACCTTGACACTTTCTTCAGTTACAGAAAGCTGTGCATGGTCAAAGGTGGTCTAGACGCTGGAAAGAGACCATATATTAATTTTGAGAACGGAGTCTACACAAGTCCAATATTGAGTCAAAGACTAGATTTGGCTGGGAAAAAAATCTGGATCACAGCCGATTCCGATTCAGACTCGAGAGTTATCAAGGCATCTTCACTGACTGGTGAGCATATCGACAATTTACGTGTATCACCCCCATGGAATCGCGTTCCTCACAACTTCGAGACGCGAAGATTAATTTGCGGATTAATTCGTCAAGGCAAATTCTCTTTGCAAAATCAGCAAGATGCTGTGGAATCCTACATAGCCGAGGTAGAGGCATCTGGAGGTAAGTTTCCTCCCCATCCCGCCTATCTAACGGCTCGCAATTTTCTGGTTCACTCCAACAACACTATTTATCAAGCCCCTGATAACGAACCCACACAGTCTGATATAGCTTCAAATGAAACCAATGGGAGTGCAAAAAGCCGGACTCCTTACAACACTGAAGATAAAGCCAAGTCCAGCTCTGCAACCAAGAACAACCCTGCTAGCAGAGATAGTCAGAAAATCGCGCCTCACAGCGCCGAAGTAGCAGCACAAGCCAAAAATTATGTGTCACTTCCACCACGACGAAAAGCTGAAAATAAGTAGAGACGACGATGAGTGAGATTTCGCGTGATCATCCGGTGTGTACACAAGAATATGCAATTTATACACCTCCTATTCATGAAATGTGCGAAACAATCACTAGATGGATTGAACAGCGTCAGACTGGTGGCTACATTTATGGACCTTCGCGATTCGGAAAATCGAAAGGCATAAGATCCTTCTTGGCTAAGATACTCAATGAAAAATTTGATACTGAGTTCCCTTTGATGATTTGGTCACATCCAACCAATAGCAAATCTGAAAGAGAATTCTGGAATCTTCTTCTAATGGCCTCAAGATTTGAGTTCAAAAACCCAATAAAACCAAAAGGAAAAATGGAGGCCAAATATCTATTCAAACAACATCTAATTACACTGGCCAACAGAGTCAAATATAACTATATCGTAATTTTGATTGATGAGGCTCAATTGGTTCTACTGAATGAGTGGCATTGGCTGTTAGGCCTACAAAATGAGCTCGACCTGGAAGGGTATAGGTTAAGTATCATTTCAGTAGGCTCACATCAAATTTCATTCCAACCCAATTTTTTTGCGAGAACGGGTGATGCACATATCGTAACAAGATTTCTAATGCATCACGCTCGATTTCACGGAATTAGATCATTAAACGAACTGGAATATATTCTGGAAGGATACGATGAGGATTCCGAGTGGCCAGAAAGTAGCGGTGTGAGTTATACAAAGTATTTTTTATCAGACGCTTTTGATGATGGCTTTCGCTTAAGAAGCTTATCATTTTTAATTTGGAATGAACTAATTGAAAAGTACAATTTAGCATTCAAATCATTTAAACCAAAATCGGATCAGATTGAAATTCCAATGAACCAGATTGCAAATTTAATCGAGAGAATTTTAAAAGATATGGCCAACAAATCATTTGGTCATCTTGAATCGAGCCTTAGTTCAAATTACGTTTCAAATATACTTGTTCAACAAAACCTCATATCACAGATATGGACAACTTCCACAGATTGATTGAGTTGAATTCTCAAAAAGAACAAAAAAATAAATATCAATTCTTCAACTGGAGATCAGAGCTGTACGATGCTAATGACAATACATATTTTTTGCTAGCGAAATTTGCATTACTCAACAAATTAAAAATTGAACAAATCAATGAATTTTTTAATCAATACTTTTTCATTGATATTTATAATCTAAATTTATCTGGACATCGCTCTTTAAAATATTTTTTTTCAATTTTTAGCAACAAAGCTTATATACAAAATAATTTAATCACCAAAAGCTCTGACCATTTAAATATTCTTGGAATTCCCTTAATCCAAGATTACTATGTAAATACACGCCATCAAGAAAAAACAATTCGTTATTGTCCGGAATGCATTAAAAGCTACCGATTGCCAGAACATGCCTCATTGAAGTACTTAGATCGCTGCCTATTTCATAATGTAAGCTTTGAAATATTTTCATGTAATCATCAAGCCATTCGTTTAAATGAAAGAAGTGTCAAATGCTATATAAAATTTATGCGCATTATTTGCCCAGATTTCCCTTCGGCACAAACGGAAATACATAATGTACCAAATCAGTTTTTTACTGCCCTTCACGATCTAGACGAATGGAATTTTTCTTTAAAAGAAATTTGCGACAAAAAATTAGGCAAACATCTTCATACATTTAAAAATGTGGATAATCGTGCCCCAGAGCTATGCGCTCATTTTATCTTAGTAAAAGAACTATCACTACCTGAGTCTCTTCGTGAATTTGTGATTCAAAGTAACGCGATCAGAAAAATAACCACTCTCTCAATTTCCGAAAGTTCTATTTTTTCATGTTTTAAAAACTTCACTTATTTCCAATTTTGTGCTCTTCCTGTAGTTTATGCATCTTTCTGTTACCTTCACCGAAAGAATGAAGCATCATTTATTCAATCTTTACTTAGCTTCTTCGACGAATTAAAATCGAAATTAATGAATAAAAATGAAAATTTTTGGTATTTACATGAAAATGATGGCATGTGGACATCTTCTGATAGTAGGAATTTATATTGTGGGGTTCTGATTCATGATCTATTGATTGATTGGCTCACCGAGATGTGGCTTCCGCCTCTTTATACTGGCACCCGTAGCAGACGTTTAAAGTATTTTAATTATTTTAATTTAATGAATGAAGAATTAGTAAAATCTAATACATTCATTCCTATAAAAAGTAATATTTCTGAAAATCAACTTGATGCGCTTTACAATTTTCATAAGGGCCAATTTCGAGAAGTTTCTATGCCCAATTTTTCTTCGAAACAGATTCTTGCCTTAGACTCAATGTGCGACGTACTCGTAAATTCGTATATTGACGACGCTAGGGCGTGGCTTGATAGAATTGAATGTGGAGAAAAACCAAACCACTTTCCACCAAAAAGTCAGTCTTTACTAACACTTCAAAAAGTTAAAAATCACTACTATTTAATTAATGTTCAATTTGATTGAGCTAAAAAATGATCATTTACTCTGCTCTTCTATTTAAATTCTATAGATCTTGTTCTTTGTAAAGATTCGTTCTCGCCACATACAATTCTCGAAGTCTATTGTAGGTTATGCACCTACATTTTTATCGACGCTCTTACTATTTCACATTCTCCTATCGTACTGTGTCCTAAACATTTGGAACGTAAGCGTTGTAATTCTCTTTGCAATGCTTGAAGTTGACTGATCCTTTTATCGATTTCAATCAATTTGTCGTCAATAGCCTCGTTAATTGGCTCGCATGACTCGCTGGGCGAATGTTTGAGTTTCAGTAAGGAGCGTATTTCATCCAGTGATATGTCGATGTTACGACAAAACACAACGAACGCTAGATCTTCAAGATGATGCTCGCCGTAAACCCGGTAGTTAGATGCGGTTCGGGCTGGTGCACAAAGCAGACCTTCCTTTTCATAGTATCGAATCGTCTCAACTGTTATTCCAAGCTTTTCACTCAACTCACCAATTTTCATAATTTCTTCCCAAGGGTTGACTCTAAAGCTACTGCAGGGTTTTTAATGAAGGTATCGCAATTTAATATGGAGATCAAGATGCCTGGTTGTTCAACATGTCATGACCATCAGCCTGCCCAAACAGTTTCACCAACCTACAAAAAAGTGTTGTGGGTTGCCCTAATTATCAATTTGGGCATGTTCTTGGTTGAGGTGGCCTCGGGATTGAAAGCGGGTTCTGTCTCGCTGCTGGCTGATTCGCTTGATTTTTTTGGCGATGCCGCAAACTATGCAGTTTCGCTATTTGTATTGGGTATGGCGCTGTCGATTCGTGCCAAGGCAGCCCTGGTCAAAGGTGCCACATTGGGAATTTTCGGGGTAGGCGTTCTGGCCTACACGGCTTATCGCCTTTGGACTGGGCAAGTACCTGAACCTTTGACCATGGGAGTAGTTGCGGTGTTGGCACTTGTTGCCAATGTGGCTGTAGCTCTGATTCTGTACAAATGGCGTGAAGGTGACTCGAACATGCAATCCGTATGGCTTTGCAGCCGCAATGACGCCATTGGAAACGTGGCTGTGGTCGCGGCCGCTGGTTTGGTTGCTTGGACCGGCAGTGCGTGGCCCGATTTGGCGGTAGCGGCGTTGATGGCTACTTTGGGTATTACCGCGGCTAGAAC
>JAHJCM010000087.1 GCA_018812945.1 Gammaproteobacteria bacterium
CATACCGCTGAACGACGAATTGATTGTCGAGCGATTCAGGTTGAAATTTCATTCGAAAGATGCTCCAGGATGGGGCCAAAGCCTAGCAGGCACTGGCCTAAACGGTTAAATTATAAGACTTTGCGCAAGCAAAAGAATAAGCAGCTTAATAACCAACACAACAATCCACACACAGGTCGACATGAAACCCATTCTCAAATCTGCCAAGCTGGCCAATGTTTGCTACGACATCCGCGGACCGGTGATGCAGCGAGCGCGGCAGCTGGAAGAGGAAGGGCACCGCATCCTGAAGCTGAACATCGGCAATCTGGCCCCTTTTGGCTTTGAAGCACCCGATGAGGTTCGGCAAGATGTGATCATGAATCTGGGTGATGCCTCGGGCTACAGCGACAGCAAGGGCTTGTTTGCGGCGCGCAAAGCCATCATGCATTACACCCAGCAAAAGAAAATCAAGGGTGTAACGCTGGACGACATCATTGTGGGCAATGGTGTATCCGAGCTGATCGTGATGAGCATGCAGGGCTTGCTGAACAATGGTGACGAGGTACTGGTGCCCGCGCCTGATTACCCCTTGTGGACTGCTGCCGTGAGTATTTCCGGCGGCACGCCACGCCACTATTTGTGCGACGAACAAAGCGATTGGTACCCCGACACCAAGCACCTGCGCAGCCTGATCAATGAAAAAACCAAGGCAATGGTGATTATCAACCCCAACAACCCCACAGGCGCTTTGTATCCCGAGGAGGTGTTGCTGGAGTTGGTGCAAATTGCCCGTGAACATCAGTTGATTATTTTTGCAGACGAAATTTACGACAAAATGTTGTTTGACGGTGCGGAACACACATCGATTGCTTCGCTGGCCGACGATGTGCTCTTCATCACCATGAACGGTTTGTCGAAAAATTACCGCGCCTGTGGCTACAGGGCAGGGTGGATGGTCATTTCTGGCGACAAGCGCCATGCCACCGATTACATCGACGGTTTGGGCATCATGGCTTCCATGCGCCTGTGTGCGAATGTGCCCGGTCAGTACGCCATTCAAACTTCATTGGGTGGCTACCAAAGCATCAACGAT
The DNA here is from genome assembly GCA_018812945.1 of Gammaproteobacteria bacterium. Classification (GTDB taxonomy): domain Bacteria; phylum Pseudomonadota; class Gammaproteobacteria; order Burkholderiales; family Burkholderiaceae_B; genus Limnobacter. The sequence continues at coordinate 1,076 of JAHJCM010000087.1, forward strand.
CTTGTAGGCCCTGGCGGGCGCCTTACCCGTCAGCGCGACCTAGCCTACGATCTGATGACTTCCATTCCAGGCGTCACTTGTGTGAAGCCCAAAGCGGCGTTGTACCTGTTTCCGCGCCTGGACCCCAAGATTTATCCCATCAAGAATGACCAGCGCTTTGTGCTGGAGTTACTGGAGGCTGAAAAGGTACTTGTGGTGCAGGGCACAGGCTTTAATTGGATCAATCCGGATCATTTCCGGGTGGTTTTCCTACCCAACACCGATGATTTGACGGACGCAGTTGGTAGAATTGCACGCTTCCTGGAAAGTTATCGAAAACAACACCTTGGCTGATTTAAAAATGAACAAACCTCTACGAGTGGCCCTGCTGGGTTTGGGTACTGTCGGTTCTGGCACATTCAATGTGTTGAAAACCAATGCGAGTGAAATTGAGCGTCGTGTGGGTTTTCCCATTCAGATCAAAGTCATCGCCGACCTGAACACGGAAAAAGCGCACGAACTGGCTGGTCCCGGCGTTGAGGTACTGGGTGATGCATTCGAGGCAGTAAAGCGCGACGACATCGACGTGGTGGTTGAACTGATTGGCGGTTACACCATTGCGAAGCAACTGGTGCTGGCTGCAATCAACGCCGGCAAGCATGTGGTAACCGCTAACAAAGCCTTGCTGGCTGTACACGGCGATGAGATTTTTGCTGCGGCTGAAGCCAAGAATGTGATGGTGGCTTTTGAAGCGGCAGTGGCTGGTGGCATTCCTGTGATCAAGTCGATCAAGGAAGGGCTGGCCGCCAACAAGATTGAATATGTAGCGGGCATCATCAACGGCACCTGTAATTTCATTCTGTCAGAAATGCGAGACAAAGGCCTGCCCTTTGCCGATGTCTTGGCCCAAGCCCAGGCATTCGGCTACGCCGAAGCCGACCCCACCTTTGACATTGAGGGTGTGGACGCAGCCCACAAAATCAGCCTGCTGAGCTCGCTGGCTTTTGGCGTCCCTGTCCAGTTCGAGAAAGCCTACATTGAAGGCATTACAAAGCTGACCAAGGAAGACATCCAGTTTGCAGAGCAATTGGGCTACCGCGTCAAGCTCTTGGGCATTGCCAAGCGCACCGATCAAGGCATTGAGCTGCGCGTTCATCCCACGCTGATTCCTGGCAAGCGCTTGATCGCCAATGTGGAAGGCGTGATGAACGCGGTATTGGTGAAAGCCAATGCGGTGGGCCCAACCCTGTACTACGGCGCTGGCGCTGGAAGTTTGCCGACTGCCTCGGCGGTGGTGGCTGACTTGATCGAAATTGCGCGCGCAAGCCAGGCTCCTTTGGCCAGCCGCGTGCCCGTGTTGGCTTTCCAGAAAGAAGGCATTCAAAACCTGGATGTGTTGCCCATGGAAAAAGTGGTGACTGCCTTCTACCTGCGCTTGGCAGTAGACGACAAACCCGGTGTGCTGGCCGAGGTAACCCGCTTGCTGGCCGACAATCAAATTTCAATTGAAGCCATGATTCAGCGCCAGGCCACCAGCGAAAAAGAAACCGCTGAAATTGTGTTGCTGACCCACCGCTGTGTGGAAGGTGATGTGAACAAGGCCATCGCAAAAATTGAGGCCTTGGACAGCGTGCATGGCCCCTTGACCCGAATTCGCGTAGAGGACTTGAGCTGAAATGAAATACTTCAGCAGCCGTGGGGGCATGGATCCCCAAGATTTCTCGGAAATTTTGCTTGAAGGTTTGGCACCCGATGGTGGTTTGGCCGTGCCTGAGTTTTATCCGCAAGTGGCTTTGCACGTGCTGGAAAGCTGGAAACACCTCAGCTATGGTGAACTGGCATTTGAGGTATTAAAGCCTTATGCCACCGACATTCCAGAAGCCGACCTGAAAGCGCTGACCACCAAAACCTACACCAAGGCCGTGTACGGCACCGAAGAAATTACGCCGGTGCGCGAACTGTTCGACGGCATGAAGGTGCTGGAGCTTTCCAACGGCCCCACGCTGGCTTTCAAAGACATGGCCATGCAGTTGCTGGGAAACCTGTTTGAATACCAGTTGGCTCGCACCAACCGTGAATTGAACATTCTCGGTGCCACCAGCGGCGACACGGGTTCGGCGGCCGAATACGCCATGCGCGGCAAGAAAGGCGTGCGGGTGTTCATGTTAAGCCCGGCTGGCAAAATGAGCGCATTTCAACGCGCCCAAATGTACAGCCTGCAAGACCCGAACATTTTCAACATTGCAATTGAAGGTTTGTTCGATGATTGCCAGGACATTGTGAAGGCGGTGAGCGAAGACCTCGAATACAAGGCACGCCAGAAAATTGGCACTGTGAATTCCATCAATTGGGGTCGCATTTCTGCCCAGGTGGTGTATTACTTCAATGCTTACCTGCGCACCGCTGAAAAAATTGGTGATCCTGTTAGTTTCGCAGTGCCGTCCGGTAACTTCGGCAACGTACTGGCCGGTCACATTGCCCGGCAAATGGGCCTGCCCATTCGCAAGCTGATTGTGGCCACCAATGAAAACAATGTGCTGGACGAGTTTTTCAAAACCGGTGTGTATCGCCCCCGCAAATCGGCGGAAACGTACATCACCTCCAGCCCGTCCATGGACATTTCGAAGGCCTCGAACTTTGAACGATTTGTATACGATCTGTTGGGTCGTGATCCCAAGGCCTTGAAAGCGTTGTGGCAGGATTTGGCCGCGAATGGCCAATTCGATCTTTCCGAAGATCCACGTTTCAAGCGGGTTGAAGAAAACTTTGGTTTTCAGTCCGGTTCATCGAATCACCAAAACCGCCTGGATACCATCAAGGAAGTTTTTGCCCGCACGGGTACCTTGATTGACACCCACACGGCCGATGCCGTGAAAGTGGCCCGCGATCTGGTGGAGCCTGGCGTACCCATGGTCATTCTGGAAACCGCACTGGCAGTCAAGTTTGCAGAGACCATCGAAGAAGCCACTGGCAAAACACCGCCAGTGCCCGCGCAGTTCCAGGGCATTGAAAAGTTGCCTCAGCGGGTTGTGGAAATGCCCATATCCGTTGAACAGGTCAAAACGTTCATTGCCGAGAACACCGGGCTGTAAGCCAGCCAAAAGTACATTTCAAACAATCGTTTGCCTGCAAGTAATAGGGTTTACCTAACTTGCAGGTCCAAACGGAATCATGAACAATGGCAAGGTTAAGTAACACCCCGTGAAGCCACTGTTTTGACCTCTCAATCCAACACTGTCGACCCCCCCAAAGTTGCCGCAGGCCAAGGCATAGATGCTCAGCCCAGAAAGGGTTTGTCTGCACTGGCGGTGGATGATGAGCCCGGCATGCGCCATTTTCTTGAGAAGGCGCTGGAAACCCGTTTTGCACGTGTAGACACTGCCGGTTCTGTTGAAATGGCCCAAGCTTTGTTCGACAGCCACGACTACAGCACTGTGGTATTGGATGTAAGCCTGCCCGGCAAAACCGGCCTGCAATGGCTGAACGAATTGCGCCAAGGCGGCTACGAGGGTGATGTAATTCTAATCACCGGCTATGCCGACATGGACACGGCCATTGGTGCCTTGCGTGCAGGTGCACAAGATTTCTTGCAGAAGCCTTTCCGGATTGACCAGCTTTGGTATGCGCTTGATCGCGCGGCAGACCAAAATCGCTTGAAGCGTGAAAACTTTGTGCTGAAAAGGGCTGTCTCCACCTTGCAGCAGAATGAACAGGTGATGGTGGGTGAAAGCCCGATTGTGCGCCAACTCCGAAAGCTGGTGGCCAAGGTGGCGCCCACCGATTCAACCGTATTGCTCACTGGAGAATCGGGTTCAGGCAAAGAAGTACTGGCCCGCACCTTGCACGGCATGAGCCTTCGCAGTGAACGCCCCTTCGTGCCAATCAACTGCGGCGCCATTTCGCCTGAACTGATAGAAAGCGAGCTGTTTGGCCATGCCAAGGGCGCCTTCACTGGGGCCAATGAATCGCACCAAGGCTTGTTCTATTACGCCCAAGGCGGCACCCTGTTTCTTGATGAAATTGGCGAATTGCCGCTTGGCATGCAAACCAAATTGCTTCGCGTGCTCGAAGACCGGCGAATTCGCCCGGTGGGCAGCACCAAGGAAGTGGATGTGGATGTTCGTATTGTTGCAGCCACCAACGTCAACCTGGATGTGGAAGTGAAGCGAGGGCGGTTTCGGCAAGACTTGTATTACCGTTTGCAAGTGATGCCAATTGAAATGCCACCTTTGCGCAGCCGCCCCGAGGACATTGAGCTTTTGGCCAATTACTTCATCAAGGTGTTTTCCAAGAAGCTGCGTATTGATCCCTTGAAAATCAGCCCGGATATGTTGGCCCGCCTGCAAGCCTACGAATGGCCAGGCAATGTGCGGGAGCTACGCAACTTCATCGAACGTTCATTGATTCTGGGTTATTTCCCCAAAGAAGATTTGCCTTTGAATCTGGATCTGGATGAACGCGAGCACACGGCTGAAGACCCCCAGAATGAGTCGCTTGAGCAAGTCGAAAAGGCGCACATTCTTCGCGTATTGAATGCCTGCAGTGGCAATAAATCTGAGGCAGCGCGCCGCTTGGGCGTGTCCCGAAAAACACTTGAACGTAAGTGCATGGCGTGGAGCCAAGAATAGGTCAGCGGCCATTTCCGCCACGCGGGCATTTTTGGCCCAGCCACTGGACTGTTAAAACCAAACTGGTTGTTACAGCCTGCATCCCTTTGCTTGTGCTTGTTCCAATTGTGGCCATGCTGGTGTGGTCAGCGGGGCAGGCCGCTTACACAAAAATCCTGATTTCGAAAGTTCGCAGTGATTTGGTACTTGCCCAGCAAGAATTCACCGATGTGCAGGAAAGCAAATCACTGGCTTTGAAATCCTGGTCTGAGAGCGCCTATCTTCGGAATTTGCTGAACCAGCGGGGCGGCAAGCTGAACAACAAAGACCTTCAGGCGCAGGCTGAGCGACTCGGTTTTGCGTACCTGCGTTTGATCAGTCCAACCGGCATGGTGGTGAATTCCTTCCCCCCACGCTTGCCATACATGCTTGACTCCGAGGTGCAAAAATCGGTGAAGTTTCGCGAATCGGGCAGCTACACCGTGTTGCTCTCGAACAAAGAGTTGATGGATATTTCTCCTGATCTCGCCTCGCGCGCCATACAGGCCATCATTCCCACCTCCAATGCAAGCCCCTCACCCAAAAGCACTGAAGACCGTGGCTTGGTTGTTCAGGTGCTGCAACCTGTTTTCAACAATGGAAACATGTTGGGGTACCTGGAAGGCGGCTTGCTCTTGAACGGTAACCTGGGTTTGGTGGATGAAATCAACAACCTGATTTATTCGCCCAACACCTTGCTGGAAGGCTCAATTGGCACCACCACCATTTTCCTGGAAGATGTGCGAGTGGCGACCACGGTTCGTCGAGACGGAGAGTCGCGTGCGCTGGGCACCCGTGTGTCCGATGTGGTTCGGCAGAGTGTCTTGGGTCGAGGTGAGGTGTGGCTGGAACGCGCATTCGTAGTGAACGACTGGTATGTGGCAGCTTATGCACCACTGCTTAGCCCGGAGGGTGCACGAATCGGCATGTTTTATGTGGGCTTTCTGGAAGCGCCTTATGCCAATATAAAAACCCAGCTGCTGATTTTGTTTTTGTTGGCGGTGGGTGCAGCCATGGTATTGGGCGCGATGATGGTGGTGCGTTTGACAGCCGGAATTTTTTACCCCCTTCGCCGCATGAATTACATCATGAGCCTGCAGGAACGTGGCGATACTGCGGCGCGTGTGGGAGATCTTCGCCGTGAAGACGAATTTGCTGACCTGGCCAATCACTTTGATGCGCTGCTTGATCAACTGGATGCACGGCGCAGCGAACTGCTCGGCTTGAATGAGCAACTGGATGAGCGTGTGCGACAGCGAACTGCCGACCTGCAGGCTGCGAATCAAAAACTTCATCAAGCAGTGGAGCAGTTGCTGGCCTCAGAGAAGCTAGCGGCTCTGGGGCAGTTAACTGCGGGTATCGCACATGAGTTCAATAATCCGTTGGCAATCATGATGGGACATCTGGATTTGATTCGCATTACCCTGAACGATCCAGAAAGCCTGAAAACGGTGCGTTTGCTGGATGAGCAAGTACACCGCATGCGCAACATTGTGCAAAAGCTGCTCCAGTTTTGCAGGCCCGATGAATACGCTTCCTACACCGAAGAAATCAATGTCAATGAAATCATTCAGGACAGTATTCTGTTTGTTCGAAATGAAATTGACATGGCTCGTGCGCAACTGAAGTTTGATTTTTCTGCACAACAAACGGTTCAATTCAGTAAAACTGAATTGCAGCAGGTCATGGTGAATTTGTTGATCAATGCAACCCACGCTCTGGAAGGACAGTTCGATGCGCAATTTGCAGCATTGAACGAAGGCCCCACCATTTTAATAAAAACTGCCGATGTTCGCCTAAGTGACGGACAGCCAGCTGTGCAAATTCTCGTGCAAAACAACGGCGAAGCAATTCCCCCCGATCGTTTGCAGCTTATTTTCAAAATGTTCTACACCAGCAAGCAGGCAGGTCGGGGAACCGGGCTGGGTTTGCCCGTGTCTCGCATGTTGGTGCAACGTTATGGTGGCGATTTGTGGGCCACCAGCCCGGTACTGCCAGAAGTTGAGCCACAATTCGGTGCATGTTTTGAAATTGTATTGCGTTGCAAGGCACGCCCATCCGCGGATATTTTGAAAGAAACAGGTCAGCAACTGCTGTTGATCGAAAAGCAACTGTCAGAAGGAAACTGAAGTGCCCAAGGTGTTTGGCTTTGCCGGATTTTCCGGCGTGGGTAAAACCACATTGATTGAACAGCTCTTGCCCATTCTGATTGGTGAAGGAGTTCGGGTGTCTGTCATCAAACATGCGCATCATGATTTTGACATTGACCGGCCGGGCAAAGACTCCTACAGACATCGCGAGGCAGGTGCCTACGAAGTACTGATTACCGCCAACAAACGTTGGGTGTTGATGCACGAGTTGCGCGACGAAGCGGAGCCCACACTCGAGGATCAACTGGAAAAATTGTCGCCCTGTGACTTGGTCATTGTTGAGGGATTCAAGCGGGCGGATATTCCCAAAATTGAAATTTGGCGCGAGGCCAATGGCAAGCCCATGTTGTATCCTCAAGACCCGAATATTATTGCTGTGGCCTGCGACACCGAAATTGAGTGCCGCGGTTTGCCCATTCTTCCCTTGAATGACCCAGCTTCAATTGCGCAATTCATCTTGAAACGGTTTGTGAATGATTGATTTGAATGACTTGCTTGAGCAGGTGTGGCCCATGGCCACCCAGCAGGCAATACCGACTGAATGTGTCAGTTTGAACGCTGCCCTTGGACGGGTGTTGGCACAGGATGTTCTTTCCAATTTGAATGTGCCGCAACACGACAATAGCGGCATGGATGGTTACGCGGTTCGTTGCGCTGATATTCAACCATCCCGGCTTTTTCGGGTTTCCCAACGCGTGCCCGCAGGTGTCTCTCCCCAACCCTTGCAGCCTGGCACTGTGGCGCGAATCTTTACCGGTGCACCCATTCCTCCCGGCGCGGATTCCGTGGTGATGCAGGAAGACGTGGTGGTGAATGACGATGGCAGCGTTACCTTCAGCGGTTTGCCACAATCAGGGCAATGGATACGGCGCGCAGGTGAAGACATTGCAAGTGGACAGGTGGTGCTGTCCCAAGGCACACGACTCGATGCCATTCATGTGGGCTTGCTTGCCTCCATTGGTGTACCTACCGTGTCTGTCAACAGGCGCTTGAAAGTAGGTGTAATGGTTACTGGTAGCGAGCTTCAAAGCCCGGGTCAGGCTTTACAGCCCGGTCAAATCTACAATTCCAACGAGTATGTGTGGTGCGGTCTTCTTGAGGCCATGCACGCCGATGTGCGCTCGGTAGGTATCGTGCCTGACAACTTCGAGGCCACTTGCGCTGCACTTGAATCGCTGGCCGATTGTGATGCCGTGATTAGCTCGGGCGGTGTGTCGGTGGGTGAGGAAGACCATGTGAAACCTGCGATCGAAAAAGTGGGTCAACTGCGGTCATGGAAAGTGGCCATGAAGCCGGGCAAGCCGATTGCATTTGGCCACATCAATCGACAAGATGGCGGGCAAAGTTGGTTTTTTGGCTTGCCAGGCAACCCTGTTTCCAGTGCAGTGGCTTTTCAACTGATCGTGAAGCCTTTTTTGAGTTTGCTGGAAGGGCAAGGCCACGCGGAGGTGGATTGGCGCCTGCGCGTACGAAAAGTGCAGGCTGCGTTTTCCTGGTCTGCCCCAGACACCCGCCGTGAGGAATTTTTGCGAGCAGAGGTACAATCGGACGAAGCCTCTTTGTTTGAAAACCAGAGTTCAGGTGTTTTGACCTCCCTAGCCCGGTCGAGTGGTTTGATCAGGCTTGCCAAAGGGCAGGTGGTACACCCGGGTGACTGGGTAGATTACGTGTCGTATCAGGATTTGATGAAATGAAAGTAAAAGTGCGGTTTTTCGCCAGTTTGAAAGAACAGTTTGGGCAGGATAGCCTCGAGGTAAACTCGGCATTTTCGCCAGCAACTGTGGGTGGTTTGCGCGCTTATTTGTGTGCTGAGTACCCTGGTTTTGCCAAAGCTGTTTCAGAAGTCGGGCGTTTGCGTGCGGCGGTGAACCAAGACATGGCCGACGACGAAACCCCGGTGGGCGAGCAGGCTGAGGTTGCCTTTTTTCCGCCTGTGACAGGGGGTTGAAATGAAACGCTCCAAGGTGTTGGTTCAAGAAAATGACTTTGACGTGACTGAGGAAATTCGGTGGCTTCGCCAGGGTTTGCCCGAAATTGGTGCAGTGGCCACTTTTATTGGCACTGTGCGCGACATCAATGACAACAGCACCGTAAGAGCCATGACACTGGAACATTATCCGGGCATGACTGAGAAAGCACTTGAGAATATTCTGAAGGTTGCAGACGAGCGGTTCGAAATCACCTCTGCCATGATTATTCACCGCGTGGGCCCTTTGTATCCGGAAGACCAAATCGTGTTTGCTGCCGCCACCAGCGAGCACCGTCAGCAGGCGTTTCTTGCTTGTGAATTCATTATGGATTACTTGAAAACCGAGGCTCCTTTCTGGAAAAAAGAAGACACACCCGAAGGCGCGCGCTGGGTGTCTGCCCGTGACAGTGACGACACTGCCAAAGAGCGTTGGGAACAAACGCAGTGAATGCGCTCAGTGCACTGGCTGTGTTTGTTGGGGCCGGCCTGGGTGGGGTGGGGCGGTATGGGCTTGGTATTTTGTTGGCCCAACCCGCCTGGTTGCCCTTTGCTGTAGGTACGCTTGCCGTGAATTTGATAGGTGGCTTTTTGGCTGGAGCACTGTTTGCAACCGTGGGGTCCGCGTGGCTGAAGTCCAACCCCTTGGGATTGTTTCTCATGACAGGCGTGTTGGGTGGCCTTACCACCTTCTCGGCTTTCACCGCCGAAGGCGCTAATCTGTTATTGGACAAGCCCTTGCTAGCCCTGGGTCACGCCCTCGTTCATGTGCTGGGGTGTTTGGCTGCATTTTACTTGGCAGGAAAGTTGTTTGGTCTTTTCGGGCAATGAAGCCGGTTCTTACGCGGCTTAATGTTGTTCCCAAGGCAGCCCGTGAAAACGCCAGCCATTGATGCTTGAGCGCTGGTGAAGGTCATTCTTGTCACCTTCAAATCCTTCCAGCACATTGATTGCATGCTCAAAGCCATGCTTGGCCGCCAAAGTCGCCGCGTGGTGTGATCTGGCCCCGCTTCGGCAGATGAAAAGCACGGGTTGGTGTTTTTCAACCCGTGCCTCAATTTGGGCAATGAAATCGGTATTGCGTATTCCGTCGGGATAATTGTTCCACTCGACGTGAAAAGACCGGTCTTCTGAAAAACTCACTTGTCCAACCCAGTCCAGCTCGGCATCGGTTCGCACATCGATCAACACAGCGTTTTCATTGGTATTCAGCAGCTCCCAAGCCTCTTTTGGGGTTAGCGCACCCAAATAGCCCAGCCCTTTTTCAGAGGCATATTGTTTGGCCAGTTCGATTAACTGTTCTGAAGTGGATGCCATGAACGCGTAGACACGAGTAATTTATTGATGAGTATATTGTAATACAAGCATTCGATCGATTAGGCTAAATACTTACTTGCACTACTACGGTGCATTAAGCACAAATATGGTGCAAAAGTGGAAAGGTGATTCAAAGGAACTCGCCTGAAACCTTGATCTGAGGTTACTCACTTCTTGGTATGGTCTTTGCTTTATCCCTCCACGTTGAAGATTGAATTCACGCTGAGCGTCATATATAGCGGCATCGAACGTGCTATTGTTTCGCTTAAATTGAAGAGTTCAAATCAGAATTTTTTTAGATCATTATTCCACCTCACGTACCAGGAGATTTTCAATGGCGACCGCCCAAGATGTAATGAAGATGGTTGCGGAAAATGAAGTGAAGTTCATTGACTTCCGCTTCACCGACACCAAAGGCAAAGAACAGCACGTGTCTGTGCCAGTTAAGATGTTTGACGAAGACAAGTTCGAGTCTGGCCACGCATTCGACGGCTCTTCCATCGCCGGCTGGAAAGGCATTGAAGCCTCTGACATGTTGTTGATGCCCGATCCTGATACAGCTCGCATGGATCCTTTCCGTGAAGAGCCCACCCTGATTTTGACTTGCGACGTAATCGAGCCAACTGACGGCAAGGGTTACGACCGCGATCCACGTTCCATCGCACGTCGCGCCGAAGCCTACTTGAAGTCCTCTGGCCTTGGCGACACTGCCTACTTCGGTCCAGAACCCGAATTTTTCATTTTCGACAGCATCACCTGGGGTGATGAAATGTCGGGCTGTTTCTTCAAGATCAAGTCTGAAGAAGCTTCATGGTCTACCGGTATTGACTACGAACACGGTAACCTGGGCCACCGTCCCACTGTGAAAGGTGGCTACTTCCCCGTGTCACCAACCGACTCTTTCCAGGACATTCGTTCTGAAATGTGTCTGTTGCTGGAACAGCAAGGCGTGCCCGTTGAAGTGCACCACCACGAAGTGGCTGGCGCAGGTCAAAACGAAATCGGTACCATGTTCTCCACGCTGACCAAGCGTGCTGACTGGACACAAATTCTGAAGTACACCGTGTGGAACGTGGCTGCCAGCTATGGCAAAACAGCCACATTCATGCCCAAGCCAATGTGGGGCGACAACGGTTCTGGCATGCACGTTCACCAATCAGTCTGGAAAGACGGTGTGAACCTGTTTGCTGGCAATGGCTATGCAGGCCTGTCTGATTTCGCCCTGTACTACATCGGCGGTATCATCAAGCACGCTCGTGCCTTGAACGCGATCACCAACCCATCCACCAACTCCTACAAGCGTTTGGTGCCTGGTTACGAAGCACCGGTGAAGTTGGCTTACTCTGCCAAGAACCGTTCCGCTTCTATCCGCATTCCACACGTGGCCAATCCAAAAGGCCGCCGTATTGAAGCGCGTTTCCCAGATCCCATGGCCAACCCTTACCTGGCATTCTCTGCCTTGTTGATGGCTGGTCTGGACGGTGTTCAGAACAAGATTCACCCAGGTGAAGCAGCAACCAAGAACCTGTATGACTTGCCTCCAGAAGAGGACGCATTGGTACCAACCGTGTGCCACAGCCTGGAACAGGCTTTGGAAGCTCTGCAAGCTGACAACGAGTTCTTGACTCGCGGTGGCGTGTTCAGCAAGGAAATGATTGATGCATACATCGAACTGAAGATGGAAGAAGTCCAGCGCATGCGCATGACTCCACACCCCATCGAATACGACATGTACTACGGCCTGTAATTCCGACCGTACGCATTAATCGAATGTGAAAGTGGCCCTGTACTGATCAAGTGCAGGGCCATTTTTCATTTTCAGTTATTTGTAAAGAACCTAACCCGTCTGGTATCAGCACTCGCCTTCAATGGGGAGGGGCTACTGCAGGGGATCAAGTATCATGAAAGTCGTCCGGAATTTTGTAGAGATGCAATCATGGTGAAGTCGAGCGTAATTCAATATTCACTGATCGTCCTGGTGTTGGGGCTTGCTGCCGCACCTAAGGTACAAGCCTTGGGAACCGAGATGTTTGTGTGCACAGGTACAGACGGTGTTCGAACCTATCAAAATTCCGATGGTGGCAACGGCTGTGTGCCTTTGAATCTGAACCCTATTACCGTAGTGCCGGCCCCGCGTTCAGCCTCGAAAAGTGGTGGGATTTCCGAGCCAGCTTCGGGGGGGAACTCAGGTCGACGTGCCACGGCGGCTTATGACAATCGCTCGGCTGCTGACTTCAATGCCAAGGACGATCGCATGAAAATTCTGCAGGAAGAATTGCGCATTGAAGAAAGCAAGTTGAAGTCTTTGCAAGACGAATACAAAAATGGGCAGCCTGATCGTTTGGGCAATGAAAAAAATTATCAAAAATATCTGGACCGGGTTTCGCGCCTAGGCCTGGAAAGACGCCTTCCGGCCCTCCCGGGACAGCGCCGAACCCGCTTTTTCGACCAGCGAGCCCGCCAGTTGTGCGGTATCCAGGGCCGACACCGGTGCGGCCACCACGACGACCAACGAAGAGTGTGTCGGCCTGATGGCAGCAAGCTACCTGCAAGGCCGCCCGGAGTCCGTGACCGAACGCCGGTCCACCTACCAGGGGGCCGTGACAGCCACCCTCAGTTACCCGATGTTGATGCAGGACGCGGTGCGGCGGTCGCGGGCAGCAAATTTCGACTTGTGGCTGTTCGACCTGGGAACCGAACGAAGGCTGGTGTTCTCGGATCTGGCGACGCCTGGCCCAGCGCATTTTCCCAATGCCCTGAAAGACTTCAAGCTGCTCGAAGGTGATGCGGTGTTGTCGGTGATCTCC
>JAHJCM010000088.1 GCA_018812945.1 Gammaproteobacteria bacterium
ATGCCAGTGATGAGCAAATTTTGTTGGCTGCCAAGCGCTCAGGTGCGCATGAATTTATCGCGAAAATGCCAGATGGCTACATGACGCAAGTGGGCGAGGGGGGTAACCGCTTATCGGGTGGACAACGCCGCCGGGTTGCTATTACTCAGGCCTTTTTGTCGGACGCGCCTGTGTTGCTGCTGGATGAGCCCACGAACGACCTGGATTTTGCGGCAGAAACTCACTTGATGGCCGTGTTTAAAAGCCTGGCCACAGTGAAGACCATCATCATGGTGACGCATTCAGTGCGTTTGATGTCCATTTGCGACAAGATCATTTATTTGGACAAGGCTTCGAAGTTGCATGTCGGTGCCACGCCAGAGATGTTGAAACTGTTGTATGGCATTTCAGTGCCGAAGCCGGTGCCTGCCGCACCCAAGGCTGCGTCCCAAGTGACTTCCGAGGCTGCCAAGCAGGCGTTGGGGGCCAACGGTACTGAAGGGCAAGCAAATTCGGATGCGGGCGGCAAGGCCGCTCAAGCGTGATGAGCGAAGGTCGAGAAATGATGAAGTCGAACAATGCATTGGCCGAAGTCGGCAAAAATGATCTGAAGCCCTATGAAGTCCCCGCCCTATACAAACCCAATGGTGGTGGGTTCGACACCAAAAGCAGGTTTGCGCTGGGTTTGATTGCGCTGTCCTTGTTCGCATCTTTATTCATCCGAGTTGACCAAGTGGTCACTGCGCCGGGCAAGGTAATTCCCTCGACTCGTGTTAAAAGTATTCAGCACTTGGAAGGCGGTATTGTTCAGGACCTGGCTGTGAAGGAAGGTGATTTGGTCAAGGAAGGGGCCATGCTGGTCCAGCTGAACCTGGCCACCTCGGGCATCAACATTGAAGAATTGAAAAGCCGGCGTGCCGCTCTGGAGATGAGCCGTGCGCGCTTGCTGGGTGAGGCCTCAGGCAAGGCGCCAGAGTATCCCGCAGAAATTATTGCAGACTATCCCGATTTGTATCGCACCGAGCAGTCCACCTACATTGCCCGCATTACTGAATTGAACGGTATTCTGGGTGTGAATGACAGCCAGATGCTGGGCAACCAGGGCAAGGTGGGCGAGTTGCAAGCCAAGCTTGAAGGCTTGGAGAATCGCGCAGTGACTACCCTGCGTGAACTGGAAATTACCCGAGAACTGGTTCGCGAACGCCTTGTGTCTCAGCTTGAATATTTGACCAAGAAACGTGATTACGACAGTTTGACTGCTGAAATTGCCTCGATGCGGCAAACCATTGCATCGGCCCAGGCCAGTGTTGGGCAAAGCCGCGCTCGCCGAGTGGAAGAAGAGGGCAAGTTCCGTCGCAGGGCTGCTGACGAATTAACAACGCTTGAACGCCAGTTGGCCAGTTTGAAAGATGAAATTGATCGAGCCAGTGATCAGCGCGACCGTGCCGTGATTCGGTCACCCATCGATGGCGTGGTGAAAAACCTGAAGTTACAGGCTGTGGGCAACGTGGTTCGCCAGGGTGAACCCATTATGGAAGTGGTGCCAGTCGATGAGGTGTTGGTGGTTGAAACCCGACTTTCACCAGCAGACCGAGGCTACGTCACCATGGACCAACCTTCGGAAGTGAAAGTGTCCGCCTATGACTTTTTGCGCTATGGCACTTTGTCCGGCAAGGTGACCCAAATTGCAGCTGACACTGACCCTGGCACGGAAGAAACCGGCCCCTATTACCGGTTGATTGTAAGTACCGACAAGGCATTTTTTGGCACGCCCGATGCACCGTTGCGCATTTCACCGGGTATGACTGCTGAAGTTGACATTAACGTGGGTTCACAACCCTTTATTTATTATTTGTTAAAACCTGTATTGAAGCTGAAGCAAGAAGCCTTCAGAGAACCATAAAGCAACACATGACAACACAATTGGACATGACCCAGGGGGGCGTATGGGCTCGCAAAGCACTGTGTGTGCTGATTGCGGGCCTTCTTGCATTTCCCGTGGGTGCGCAAGATCTGCCCGCGAGCGACCAGCCTTCTGACAATGTAGGCAACGACAACAACGAGTTTCGTGCCCGACGCATCGCTCCGGCAGAGGCTGCAAAAATGAGCAAGGAAGAGCTCACCAAAATTCGCTTCCTGAACATGTTGCGTACCAACCCTGAAATTGTGACTTCACGCATCAATGTGAATGCCTCGCAATTCATCGAAGACAGTGCGCGAGCCGCTTATTTCCCGCGCATTACCGTGGGTGCCAATGCCAGTTCTAGTTCAACCGTGACCAACCGGCAATCGACTGACATCACGGTGACCCAGCCCCTGTACACCGCGGGCCGCATTACCGCGAGGGTAAAAGCGGCAGAAACCGATGGCACTATTGCAGATGGACAATTTGTAAAAACAATTCAAGACGTGGTGCTTGAAAGCTTCTTGGCCAGCAGCACCTTGTCGCGCAACGCCTTGTTGGTGGAAGCCTCCCGTGCTGCAGAGGCCGCTGTGGCTCAGTTGCTGGCCTTGGAAGAGCGTCGGGTTGAGTTGGGCGGAAGTGGCATAACCGATGCACAATTTGCCAAAGCCCGTTTGGCGGTCACCCGTGATCGGCTAGTGAATTTTGAAGGGCAGTTTGAAGAGGCCCGTGCCACTTACTTCCGTTACTTCGGTGTTTATCCCGAGGGCTACAACGTGCCAGAACTGGAAATTCAGCGCAACATGCTGCCCCAGCTGGTGGATGAGGCGGTCACGAAAGCGCTGTTTTCTAACCCGGAAATTCGTGTGGCTGAAAGCCAGATTGTGAAAGCGCGACACAACTACACGGCCGAGGATGCAAGCCTTTATCCTTCTTTAAACCTGGTGGGTATTCAGCAATTTTTTGGTGAACCTGACCCCTTTACCGGTGACAGAACCGACAGCTCCGTGAACCTGCGTTTGCAGTACAGCGCGTTCTCAGGCGGCGAACAGGTTGCTCGGGTGAATCAGGCGGCAGCCACGATTGATACCCGGCGTGCTCAATTGGCCGCAGCCCGATTGCGGGTCGAAGAAAGTGTCCGCTTTCAGTGGGGTAAATGGTCAGCCGGGCAGTCGCGATCGGTGACTCTGCGCGGCGCGTACGCCGATTCTTTGCAGGTATTCAAAAACCGCAAAAGGCTTCGCGATTTTGGCCGTGAAACCGTGATCGTGATGCTGGATGCCCAAGTCGAGTACTTCAACGTTTTGATTGCATACATTAATGCAGTGTTTGATGCACGGGATGCCAGTTTCCGCTTGATGCATGCCATGGGCCTGATGATGCCTACGCCAGGTGCAGAGGGCGATTGGTTTGAGTTGTTTTTCTCGAAAACTCCCGAGCGTGAGCGCTTGGAGAGTAGTCTCAAAGACACAGCAGACATTGCCAGCAGTCTGGCTGATCAAAAAATTGCGGAAAAGCTGGGTTTGGATGTTAGTCAAACCGAAGTGGAGAAGGCAGCTGGATTTGTACTGACCCCGGCGCAGCGGCTTGAGGTTGAGAAAAGCTCGGAACGCAGCCGTGTGCAGGGAAGTACGACTGAAAAAGAACTGCGCCCAACCCTGAAACCAGCGCCTGTTCTAGATCCCAGGTTTTATAGGTAAAGTCTTGATTTTTGTCAGTAAAGTGCTCACACTGGTCAAACAGGGGCATTTTACTGCCTTAATTCATCCATTCGCAGGGCTGGAACCCTGAGAAACTGGCATGAGTGGGGCGATTCCCAAAGGAATGACAAAAATGGGCGACGATATTCAAAACATCAAAAATACAGCCGAAGATTTGGCTGTTGAGCGTGCCGAGCAACAGCTCGCCGATCCTTCAGCTTTGAATATGCAGTTTCTGCAATCCACCTTGAATACATCCGAATTTGAAGGCTTGAGCGCTCATTCCGGTTTCCCGGGTGCTGCGGCCAAAAGCCAGTTACATCAGTCAAACCAATCAAGTGGTGGTTTCTCCGGACTTTCTCCTGCCTACTCAGGTGCGGGCCTCCTGGGCGCAGTGGCAGCAGCCGATTTAAGCGGCGCTTCCAGTGCCATGGGCATGGCGGCTCAAGTGGCCAGTGCGGCCCCGGTCACCTTCGGAAAAACCGCTGTGGGCGAGTCTGCAAGTTTGGCGGCTTTGGGGAATAGGGCTTTGTCGCAGCCCGCCGACCTGTCAAAAATTTCTGATTTTCCTTTGTTGAAGCCCGTGGCCAATGCCGACGGGTCCATGGTACCCATGTCTGCTGAATTCGCGCAGTTGATGGCCATGCTTGAAGGCAGTGGTGGAATCAATCCAGACGATGCGCTGAACAGCCTCATTAGCGGTTTGGGTGGGAACCCCAGCCCTGAGAGCCTGCAAACTGCAATCGATGCTGTGCTTGATCAGATCAACCTGTTGAACACCACGTTCGAGCCTGTATTTGATAACTTGAGTGGCGATGTTCAGAACCAGTTTGCGACGCAAAACGGTTTGCCTACTGGCGATTTGGGACTCAATATTTTTGAAGACGCTGGCGAGGTTTCCACGGTACTGACCGACTTGTTGGGTACGATCAATGTAGGTGCCAACCCGCAGTTGGACAGTTTGCTGAATCTTGATTCGACGTTCGATGACATTGCCTCTTTGGTGGGCTCCTTGCCTGATCTGGATTTGTCGCCAGTGACGGACCCTATTGCCGACATTGTAGGTGGCATTACTGATGGCATTGGCGGTATCACCGACCCAGTCACTGACATCGTTGATGATGTGGTTGGAGGTATCACCAACCCAGTGGTTGATCCAATTGTGGATGTGATTACCGATGTCACCAACCCAGTGGTTGATCCAATTGTGGATGTGATTACCGATGTTACCAACCCAGTGGTTAATCCAATTGTGGATCCTATACTTGATCCTGTGACGGATGTCACTGATCCTCTGTTGGAGCCAATTCTTGACCCCATCGTCGGCGGTGGTGGTTTGCTGTCTGGTTTGACTAGTTCTCCAAGCGAGTCCGATTCAGGTTTGCTGGATTCGCTCAGCAGTGGGATTTCCTCCAGTGCAGGCTCTGAGGGTGGGGCCTTGGATGGTCTACTGGGTTCCCTGGACCAAACCAAATAAATCTCACCCCCTTTTTTTGATGGGGGGGTGGTTTGAATCCAATTTGAGTGACCTATCGTATAAAATGGTAGTACGTCACGAAAAAAATTGGGTTTATGTCAGATTCCGTCATTCAATTGTCAGCGCAGACTGATCACAGCTACTCTGCTGGTGAGCTGCTCGACCCCGTGAGCAGGGCGACAATCGAGTTTTTTGACAGCTATGAGCCACATCCTGGCTCATCAAAAATTTCTTTTTCGTCCTTCGACGGTCTCGATACCAAAGAATCTTCTGGCGTGACCTCACTGGGCTTTGGTGAATTGCGCTGCATTTCCCAAGCCTGCGTCAGTGATGTCAGCGTTTTCGAGAGTTCTTCGAGCCTTGCCAATGTTGATCCGGCATTGCTTGCCAACGCAGACTCTGCAGGAATTCTGAATACCATGAATGAACAAGTCTCGTTTGAAACCTTGAATTCAGAGCTTTTGAGTGCCATGCCCCGCGTAAAGCACGCTTTGGGTGGTGAGCTCAGTTACTCCGAGTTGACTCAGTTGATCGCCGACATTCAAGCCCAGGTGCTCGATTTGAACTCTTTGAGTCAAGATGTGTTTGGCGAGCTTTCAGGTGAAGTCAACCACGCTGTCTCTGAGTTCGCTGAGTTTGACACCGATTCATTACTTGCATCGATGCAAATTGATTCGGGCCTGTTTGCGCAGCCTGAATTGGCGGGCAACGCCCATTCGCTGGCCTATGCTGCAACGCTGGACGGTTTGTTTACCTCTCCAGAAGCTTTCCCCTTGACGCTGGATTTCTCCAGCCCCAATAGCATTCAGGAAGCCTCCGAGCTTTTTGCCTCTGCTGGCGGTACTTCCTCAATCAGTTCTACAGCCTCCAATTCCGATTCGGACAGTGGCTTGTCCTCAGGTGCAGCTGGCTCAAGCGATCTGACTTGATTTTATCCCGACCTGTAGTCCACCCAGTTTATTGTCTGGGTGATTGATGATCACACTCGATCGAACGTAATGACGTGGTCGAGTTCAAGTTTGATTCCGATTGGCTCGCCGATGGCGTGATTGTGATGGCTTGGTACCAAGGCCAGCACATGTACTCCACTTTCCAGTTCAAGTGTGTACAAGAAATCAGCACCTCGAAACGACTTTCGCACCACTTTGGCTTGCATGGGGCTGGCGTCGTCGTGAATAATGTCGTCCGGGCGAATCAGAACATCAAATTCATTGCTCGCTGGCAATTGATCCTCGGTTAGCCGCAGGTGAGCCAACTCAATTTGCAAGCCATGCTCGGTTTTCTTGCCTGGCAGGAAAACACCTTGGCCGATGAAGTCAGCCACCATGCGTGAATTCGGTTGATGGTAAAGACTGTAGGATGATCCCCATTGTTGCAACTCGCCTGCGTGCATCACCCCGATTCGGTCGGCCATGCTGAACGCTTCATGTTGGTCGTGGGTGACCAGAATGGCACTCATGTTTTCGGCTTTTAAAATTTCCCGAACTTCAAAAGTGAGTCGCTCTTTCAGTTCAACGTCCAGGTTGGAAAATGGCTCGTCCAGCAAAATCAGCGTGGGTTTGGGAGCCAGTGCACGCGCCAGTGCCACACGTTGTTGCTGGCCGCCCGACAGTTCATGCGGATATCTGTCGGCCAAGGCCTCAAGTCCGATTAGCGCCAATAACTCGCCGCTGCGGTTGCGCTTTTCATGTTCGCTGCGCTTGTGCAGACCAAACTCAATGTTTTTTCGAACAGTGAGGTGAGGGAACAAGGCATAGTCTTGAAAAACCACACCGACATTCCGGTTCTCAGGGCTGCGTACTTTGCCCGGTTCGCTTGCTTTTTCACCTTTCAGCAAAATATGGCCCTGTGTGGGCATGAGAAAACCTGCGATTGCACGCAACAAGGTTGTTTTGCCGCAGCCAGAGGGTCCTAGCAAACAGGCAATTTCACCCTGTGCCAACTCGAAACTAACGTTGCGAACTGCGGGTGCATTGCTGCCCGGGTACAAAATACTCAGTTCGTTGATGCTTAGGGCAGGAGCTTGTTTCATTATTTTGGGGGCACCGTGGTCTGTTTACTACGCAGTTCACCTTTGCTTGGGGCGAGTTACATGAACTTAAAGTAAAATCGTTCTCACTTCTATTTTGCCATGTCTGGGCGGTTTGTTTGTTTACTCTGGGGTTAAGAAGTCGCATTTCTGTTGCACTGCTGGCGTTGCTGCTATTGCTGCCGTTCGTCTATCTGTTCGGTTTGGCAGGTGTAAGCCTTCTGCAGGCTCCTCAAGTACTGACCCATTTGGCCACCACCATTCTTCCCGATCTGGTTTGGCAAACTGTTTACCTGTGTTTTGGCGTTGTGGTGCTGACCAGTACGATGGGAGTGCTGCCAGCTTGGTGGGTTTCTGCCCATGAGTTTCCTGGGCGTAAGTGGCTTGAATGGCTGTTGTTGTTGCCCATGGCCATGCCATCGTACGTGATTGCCTACGCCTATACCGATGCACTTCAATACTCTGGTTGGCTGGCCAGCAGTTTGCGGGAAATTCTGGGTAACGATTTCCGCATTCCGGAAATTCGCTCGACTTCAGGTGCAATACTTGTACTCAGCTTTGTGTTGTATCCCTATGTTTACATCATGGCGAGAACGGCATTTTTGGGCCGTAGTCCGTCCATGCTTGATGCTGCGCGTTCTTTGGGGCACAGCGCCACCAGCGCCTTCCTCAAGGTGGGTTTGCCCGTGGCCCGTCCAGCCTGGGTGGTCGGGCTTACTTTGGTACTCATGGAAACCCTGGCTGAGTATGGTGCCTTGTCTTACTTTGGTGTGCGCACCTTCACGACTGCAATATTCAACACCTGGCTGAACCTGGGTGACAGGGAAAGTGCAGCTTTGTTGGCTGTTATGTTGCTGGTGGTCATGCTGGCCCTGATTGTTTTTGAATCCAAGGCGCGTGGGCGAGCCCAGTTCTACACGCAGTCGGGCAAGGGCAGTACCATTGAAAGAAAACGTTTGAAGGGTGTACAGGCGGTGTGGGTGGTGTTTTTGTCAGCCATGCCGTTTGTGTTGGGATTTGTGCTGCCGGTGCTGATTTTATTGGCGCTGGTGGTTGATGTAGATACTTCGATCAATTGGGCGCGCAGTTTTCAGTGGGCCTACCATTCAGCCCTCTTGGGTGGCATGGCCGCCTTTGTTGCAGTGATTCTCGCGGTGTTTCTGGCCTATGTAAAACGGCAGGCGCATGTGTGGTGGGTTACCGCAATTTATCGCTTGATTTCGCTGGGCTATGGTGTACCAGGTGCAATTTTGGCCATCGCTATTTTGCTGCCATTGGCTACAGTTGACCGTTTCACCTACGACATGGGCTGGCAAGTGCCGGCGTTAACAGGCAGTGTGCTGGCCTTGGTGTATGCCTATAACGTGCGCTTTACATCGGCAGCTTTGCAGTCCGTAGATTCGGGTTTGCAGCAAATTACACGACACATCGATGAATCGGCCAGAATTTTGGGTCGCTCACCGCGGCAAGTTCTGTGGCATGTTCATTTGCCAGTTCTGAAGGGCTCTGTGGCCACCGGCATGTTGTTGGTGATTGTGGATGTAATCAAGGAATTGCCAGCCACTCTGGTGTTGAGGCCTTTCGATTTCGACACCCTGGCAGTTGTTTCTTATCAGTTTGCATCAGACGAACGATTGACCGAGGCGGCAGTGCCAGCACTGACGATTGTCATGATTGCGTTGGTGCCGATTTTGTTGCTGATTCGCCAGGGTGCCAAGCAGGCGAGAAGCAGCAAGTGATGACGCTTGCCTCTCGCAGTGAACAGCCAGGCATCTTACGCCCCTAGCAACTCCCGCAATACAAACGGCAGAATACCCCGGTGCTTGTAATATTCCACCTCGATTGGCGTGTCGATTCGGCTCAGCACTTTCACATCCTGAACTGCACCGTTGGCACGCGTAATTCTTAGCACCAGTTCGGCTTGCGGTGCGGTGTCTTCAGCCAAACCGATCACATCGTAGGTTTCGCTGCCGTCCAGCTTCAGGCTCTGAATTGAATCGTTGCCCAAAAACTGCAAAGGCAAAACGCCCATTCCCACCAGGTTGCTGCGGTGAATTCGCTCGTAACTTCTTGCAACCACAACCTTCACACCCAACAACTGAGTGCCCTTTGCAGCCCAGTCACGGGACGATCCTGTGCCGTATTCTTCGCCTGCCAGCACAACGGTGGGAGTGCCTTGCGCCATGTATTCCATGGCGGCGTCATACACTGTGGTTTGTTGTCCGTCCTTGATGGTGAAGCCACCCTCAATGCGATTGCCATTTGCATCGGGAGGAATCATCAGGTTTTTCACGCGTACGTTGGCAAAGGTGCCACGAATCATCACGTCATGATTGCCGCGCCGTGAACCATAGCTGTTGAAATCTTTTTGCTCTACACCATGCTGTTGTAAATATTTTCCTGCAGGTGTCGTGGGTTTGAATGAGCCAGCGGGTGATATGTGATCTGTGGTCACTGAGTCGCCCAGAATCAGCAAAGGTTTTGCACCGCGAATGGTTTCCACCTTGGTGGGCTGCATGGCAAACTCATCAAAGAAGGGTGGCTTGGCAATGTAGGTGGATTGTGGCCATGGGTAAACCTGGCCTTCCGGTGCGGGCACGTTGTTCCACAGGTCGTGGCCCTCTGTGAAGTTGCTGTAAAGGCGCACAAAAGTTGCTGCATCCAAGGCGGTGGGAAGCAATGCATTCACCTCTTCATTGGAAGGCCAAATGTCACGCAGGTAAACCGGCTGGTCATCGCTTCCAGTGCCAATCGGCTCGGAGGTCATGTCCATATTGGCTTTGCCGCTTAGCGCGTAAGCAACAACCAAGGGGGGCGAGGCCAGAAAGTTGGCTTTCAAATTGGGGTGAATACGCGCTTCAAAGTTGCGGTTGCCCGACAACACCGCACAGCCGATTACATCGTTTTTCAAAATCGTGTCGTTGATCTCGGGTAGCAAATCGCCTGCATTGCCGATGCAGGTTGTGCAGCCGTACGCGGCCACGTTGAATCCCAACTTGTCAAGGTAAGGTTGCAGGCCTGTTTTTGCCAGGTAGTCGCTCACCACGCGCGAACCGGGGCCGAGTGAAGTTTTAATGTGCGGCTGAACTTTCAGGCCTTTTTCAACTGCTTTCTTGGCCAACAAACCGGCAGCCAGCATTACCCCAGGGTTGGAGGTGTTGGTACAGCTTGTGATGGCCGCCAGCAATACGTCACCATGCCCAATGCTGAGTTTGTCCAGCCCAGTAGGGTAGCGTGTGCTCAAGGCGGCTGCGTCTTTGCCAAAGCCGTTTGCTGCCATGGGTTCAGCAAAAAGTGTATTGAATTGTTGCTTCATGTTCTTGAGCAACACGCGGTCTTGAGGTCGTTTTGGCCCAGCCAACGATGGCTCAACCGTGTCCAGGTCGAGTGTCACCACTTCTGAATAATCAATTGCACCTGGGTCTGGCATTCCCAGTAAGCCTTGTGCCTCAAAGTACGCTTCAAATCGATCGGCTTCAGCCGCAGTACGGCCAGTTTTGCGCATGAATTCAACTGTTTTTGAATCGGGCGGGAAGAAGCCCATGGTGGCGCCATATTCCGGTGCCATATTGGCCAGTGTGGCACGGTCGGTCACTGACAAACTTGCTGCACCGGGTCCGTAGAATTCCACGAATTTGCCCACCACTTTTTTCTTGCGCAGCAGCTCTGTAATCGCCAACACAAGGTCGGTTGCGGTAATGCCTTCTCGCAGTGCGTTGGTCAGTTCAACGCCCACCACATCGGGCGTCAAAAAGTAAACGGGTTGCCCCAGCATACCGGCCTCGGCTTCAATACCGCCAACACCCCAGCCTACAACACCCACGCCGTTAATCATGGTGGTGTGGCTGTCAGTGCCCACCAACGTATCGGGGTAGTACACCGTGTTGTCATTTTCCTCACCCGCTTTAACAGCGCTGCGGATGCCGCGGAACAGGTATTCCAGGTTGACCTGGTGAACAATGCCAATGCCCGGTGGTACCACCTTGAAAGTGTCAAAGGCCTGCATACCCCATTTCATGAATTGGTAGCGTTCCCCGTTGCGCTCAAACTCAATTTCCATGTTTTTGCGCAGTGAATCGGCTGTGCCAAAGTAGTCAATCATCACAGAATGGTCAACCACCAAATCCACTGGCACAAGCGGCTCAATTTTCTTGGGGTTTTGACCCATGTCCCTTGCCACATTGCGCATGGCTGCCAAGTCGGCTAGAAGGGGCACGCCAGTGAAATCCTGCAGCACCACACGCGCCACGATGAACGGAATTTCATCGGTTCGTTTGGCTTGAGCTTGCCAACTTGCCAGTTGCTGAATGTGTTCTTCTGAAACCTTTTTTCCATCGCAATTGCGCAGCACCGATTCAAGCACAATGCGAATCGATACTGGCAAGCGGTGCAGGTTGGGAAAGCCCAGTTCAGCCAGTTTGGGCAGGCTGTAAAACTGGCCTTTCTGGCCAGTTTTAGAAGTGAAAGTGCTCAGTGTTGAATGCTTCAGGGTTGACATACCTGTTTCTCCCTTACGTGTAAGGTGCCGAAAAATGTCGGCGCCGTATTACAAAATCAAGCGGTTTGTGTGATGTTTTTCAATGCAAATGCATGCTGTTTGGCAATTCAGAGTCTTCCGGGAGTTCTGCATGCAGCAACTCACCCTCCGGGTTGGGGTACAAAGGCGATCCGCAATCTTCACAGTACTCCAGCGGGAAACGTTCTTCCAGCACCTTGATTTGACGAATACCGACTTCTTTTAACAAGGCTTCAATTTTTGAGCGAATAACAGGATTATCGGGTTCGCTTTCAATGTCTTTTTCGTAAACAGGGTCTGGCTCATTGCCGTACTCTTCGCCTATGAGTGGCCACACCACCCCATGCACAATGTCGCTGTTACCTTCCACAGAAAAGCCGATTCGGTATTCTTCAATTTCTCCGCGATCTACAAATGCGCCAACACTGGCATGAATTTTTTGAGTGGGAACATCGAGCGCACTTTCAAGAAAGGCGGCAGAGGCGCGTACTGAATAGGCACGCGCCTCTTTCTCGGCCTCGCGGCACGCGTTGTAAAGGCCATTGGGCAGCATCAGTTCAAGCAGGCAGCCAGGCATTATTTTTTGAAGGGCCTGGCCACCGGTCAGTCGCCAGTTGGCGAGTACTTCTTCTTTGCTCAGAAGGGTGCCGTTGCTGTGCGCTTCAACTTGCCACTTGAATGCAGGTTGACCTGCGGGCACGGAGATCGCGCCAATCAAATAACGTACATCACTTAAAAAGCTTTGGGTGGCGGGCAGGTTCTCAGTGTCGATGCGAACCTTCACGCGATCGATGGCAGCTTGCCCCAATTGCCTCGCCAGTTCCGCGGCAGCGGTGTAACTTTCAGGCAGTTGATCCGGGCTGAACAGCATGTTGGTGAGCACCAGGTGGGCATGATCGGAAAGCACATTTTTTTGAAGCAGCTTGGTGAACTCAGCCACCGTGGCCTCTTCAATTTTGCCAGACGGAATGTTGTAGGTTGACCAGGCCAGTACTGGCGCGGCCAACAACAAAATATCCTCTTCCTGACCCAATTCAGGGCTCTCTACAGTGTTTTCAATCGCAAAGGCCAATTCGTCGTACGCACGGTAGTTGGTGCTGTACAAGTGATCAAGAGTTTGCATCAGCGTTGTATCGCTGCGTCCCTCCAGCATGGGGGCCAACGCTGCAAACAGCTTCTTTTTCCAGAAACGGCGCTCAAGCCGACTGCCGGCATCTGCAAGCAGAATGGCCAGGTTCGCCAGCGGTTTGGCGTACTTGGACAGTTTGGATCGGGAAGCTGTGTTGAGTGGTTTTCTGCGCATGGGTGATCCTTCTGAGGTTCCACCCATTGTAGTACGAGAAGATTGCTTAAATTGTTTTGTCGCGCAGGTTGGACTGATCGCTCAGGCCTGGTCGTACCCACTCGGGCGGTGCCCATATGTGCTTGATACGCTGCCAAACAGGGCCAGGCTTGAGTGCATCTGAAAACATGTCGCGCCATTCATGGGTGTTCAGCGTCCAGATGTTGTTGGTCTTGGGTTGGCGAACAATGCCGTAGTCCACCGGCGCAACTTCGGGCTCGAAGGTTCCAAACATTCGATCCCAGATAATTAATACGCCGCCGTAGTTTTTGTCGATGTACTCCTCATTTCGACCATGGTGTACGCGATGGTGGCTGGGGGTATTGAAAATATATTCAAACCATTTTGGAAATTTGTTCACGGCTTGGGTGTGCACAAAATATTGGTAGCCCAGGTTGATGCCGTAGGCCAGTAGCACTGCCCACACGGGGAAGCCAATGATCAACATGGGCGCCCAAAAAATTTGGTGCAGGTTCACTGCATAGAACAGGCTTTGGCGCATGGCCGTGGTGGTGGTCATGTTCTCACCACTGTGGTGCACAACATGCGCACACCAGAACCATCGAACCCGATGGCTACCGCGGTGAAACCAGTAATAACAGAACTCAATGCCGAAAACCAAGGCAGCAAAACTCAGCGGAGTGACTTCAATGGTCGCGATGCGGAAGGAGTAGATCCATTCCATGAATGCCGACACAAACAGCGCAAACCACACCAGCTCCATGGCCTGGTAGGTGCCGCCGAGCAACATATTGGTGATCACTTCGTTTTTCTTGAAGAAAAATGATTTACCCACCTTTTTCAGGTACAGGTATTCGACCAGCGTGGCGCCGAGAAAAACCGGGGTGAGCAGGGTAAGAAACACCTGCTTCCAATCCGGGTTGGGGCCGAATAACAAATTGAAAGTGGGCATTGCCTGGTCGATCAACTGTTCCATGCGTGAGTCTCCGCGCGTTGGTTTATTAATAACTCAAATGTTGCGCGGTTCTGAGCAAGAAATATTGCGAGATCAAGCCTGTTTTTTGTGAAATTGCGCCAGCGTTTTACTGCGCAATCATCTCACGCCACTTCACATAGTCCGCTGCGACCTGCTTGGGTTGTTCCATCATGGGAACGTGCCCAACCTTGTCCATCAAAATGACATCGAACCCGGGCATCGCGGCTTTCAATTCTGCTGCACCGTCCACATGCAATACCCGGTCTTCCTTGCCCCAAACAATCAGGCCTGGGCCTTTGTATGCAGATGCTGGCAGCACAGTGGCCAAGTCAGAGGGCACGGTTTTAAAATCTTTGTAAATGCGCTTGTGCAAAGGTTGATCCGTGGCAGCGCGTGCAGCCATGGCATCCACTACAAAGCCGGGTGCGAAAGCAGGGCGCTCATACATCACCACATCCACAATTTTCTCGAACTCCTCGCGATTGCTTGCAGTTAAAACAATTTCACCTGTCTTCTCGAATTTCTGGATCACTTCTGATTTTCTGGACTCAACCAAACCTGCGGGTGCCAAAAACCACACTGAGGCCACATTGTCGGGGTACTTTGCCGCATAGGCACCGCTGATCCAACCACCCATGGAGTTGCCGCCAATGTGTGGTTTCTCCAGCCCTAGCTTTTCAATAATTTCATGTACCCGGTCAATTTGGGTGTTGATGACATAGTCGGCATTCAAGTCGCGGGTGGAGGCTCCGAAGCCTGGCACATCGATTGAATAAACGGTGTAGTGGTTGGTCAGGTAGTAAGCCACCCGATTGAAGTTGTCTTTTGAGCCACCAAAACCGTGAATCAATACCAAGGGCTCGCCCTGGCCACCCTGCAGATAGGGCACCACAAAGCCGTCAATTTGAAGTACCTTGCGCTCAAGTCCGGAAATGGCCCGTTCGGCAGCAATGGCCAATCCCGCCGCACCCTGAATTTCACCCTCGGGCGCTTGAACGTTGCAGGCACTTAGGCCAAAAAGTGCAGTGCTCGCGAAAAGAGTGGTTAGTCGCTTGATTGCTGTGGCGTGTTTTTTCATGTTGTGGTGTCTGTTTGTTGAAGTTGTATTGTTGAATACGCGCTAGCATAGAACAGGTAAAACTCTTCTGACAATATTTATTGTCAAATAATGAACCAGCATTCTAATCTCGGACACATTTCTGCCAGCTACGTCAATCTGCTATTTGACTGGTTGGCTGAAACGCACCCCGATGTTGCGCAAACGAATCCATTTGCCCGGCCCGTGGCGGGTGAATTAAATCGCATTGAGGTTCCGCAGTGGCAGGCCATGTTGCAGTGGACCTATCAAACGCTTCAAGACCCTGCAATGCCTTTGAAAATTGCTGCCCATGTGCGTCCGGCAAACATGGGCCTGTTGGGTTATGTGGCCAGTTGTTGCACCAACTTGGGCGAGGCATTTGTCCGTTTACAGCAGTTTGAGAATTTGGTGTACAGCGTCAATGCACTGAATGTGGCGTTTCAGGGCGATGAAATTATTCTGCGTTGGGGTGCCGAACGCGGGCGCCCGGGTCACTGGGTTGATTCAGTGGCCATTGGTGTCTTGGTGGCATTCACTCAGCATTTGATAGCCATACCCGTGTACCCACGCCGTGTTCAGTTCATCAACCCCAGGCCAGAAAACCCAAGTGATTTCGATACTTTTTTTCAATGCAAGGTGGGTTTTGCAGGCGATTACACAGAAGTGGTGTGGCCAGTCAGTTTGCTTGAAATGCCATTGAAGTCGCCAGACCATGTCATGCGCAGCATGCTCGATCAGCAGGCGCAGTTGTTGTTAAAGCAGGTCAAGAATGGCGAAGAGTCAATTCCCGGTTTTCAGAAGGCCTTGCAGGAGTCCGTTGGCGCTGGCTTGCCGAGCTTGAGCGAAGTGGCCCGCCGTTTGTGTGTCAGTACCCGTACCTTGCAACGGCGCTTGCAAGAGCAGGGCAGCAGTTTTAGAGATGAGTTGGAGCAGGTGCGGGTTGAAATGGCGAAAAACTGCCTTCAGGCAGGTGATCTCAGCCTGGCGGACATTGCCAGTTTCCTGGCTTACAACGATCAAAGCGCTTTTACCCACGCCTTTAAACGGGTCACCGGTGTAAGCCCGGCAAAATACCAGCGCACAAAGCGATGACAGGCTCTAAAAGTACTCCGATTCGGCTTTACCCCATTCAAAAATAAGGGAAAGTCCTATATCATATATAAGACTTGAGAGGTATTGAAAGCCCGCCGCTTTTGCATCGCAGCACTTGTGTGCGCGTGCGAACTGCCTCAAAATTACACAGTTTCTATTGACCCCACCCAATCTAGGGAGATCTCATGCTTGAGTCCTATCGCCAACACGTTGCCGAGCGCGCAGCGTTGGGCATTCCTCCACTGCCTTTGTCTGCCCAGCAAACCGCTGATCTGGTTCA
>JAHJCM010000089.1 GCA_018812945.1 Gammaproteobacteria bacterium
CGCCGCCCTGCTCGCCGGGCAAGTCCAGGCCCACGGCCTGTTCGAGAAAGTTGGTTGAGAGGGTGATAACTATGACAGCCTCTACTGTAAACTATCAACCAGCTTGAACCCCTATTTAACCCAAGGAGCAACAATGAAAAAAATGTCGACTCTCACGCAAGTTCTGATGGCAATGGCCATTGGTACAGCGTCTACAGCCGCAATGGCCCACACAACAGACAAAGGTGAAGGCCTGTCAGGCTATGTAGTGGATGGCAGCGGCAAAGTTGTTAAAGATGGCTCCGGCGAGTGCATCCGCACAAGCTACTTCACAGCCGCTTTGGCAATCCAGGAATGTGATCCTGACTTGATCCCCAAGAAGCCAGCACCAGCACCAGTTGCTGCACCAGCACCTGCTCCTGAGCCCGCACCAGCACCTACTCCAGTAATTACCAAAGTAAGTCTGGAAGCGGATGCCTACTTCGACTTCGACAAGGCCACACTGAAGCAAGGCGGTAAAGACCGTATTGATTCTGAAATCGCCAAGTTGGGTCAGGTTGACCTGAACAGCGTAATCGCAATCGGCCACACCGACTCCATCGGTTCCGATGCCTACAACCAGAAGCTGTCCGAGCGTCGTGCTCAGGCCGTGAAGGACTACATGGTAAGCAAAGGCGTAGCCGCTGACCGTATCCAGATCAAGGGCATGGGCGAAAGCCAGCCAGTGGCTGACAACAAGACCAAAGAAGGTCGTGCCAAGAACCGTCGCGTTGAGATCGAATTCAACGCCACTCAGAAAGTTATGAAGTAATTCATAGCCTTCGGCTCTGATCAAAAAAGCCCGGCCTTGCCGGGCTTTTTTGTTTCTGGCTTCGGGTAAACTAAGGCCTGTCGCATTCAATCGAAGAGCCTAGATCCATGAGCAGTATCGAATCCAACAACAACGTCGACCATGCCGAACTGGCCAAGTTTTCTGCATTGGCCAGCAAATGGTGGGATCCCAACAGCGAATTTCGCCCCCTGCATGAAATCAATCCACTTCGCTTGAACTGGATTGATGAACGCGTCGGCTTGAAGGGTAAAAAAGTGCTGGATGTCGGCTGTGGTGGAGGTATTCTGGCCGAGAGCATGGCGCGTCGCGGGGCGGATGTATTGGGCATTGACCTGGCCGACAAATCACTGAAAGTGGCGGAACTTCACAAGCTTGAAACGGGTGTAAGCAACGTGAATTATCGCTTCGTGTCTGCAGAACAGCTCGCGGCAGAGGAACAAGCCACTTTTGACGTGGTGACATGTCTTGAAATGCTGGAGCACGTTCCCGATCCTGCCCAAACAATTCAGGCTTGTGCAGACCTCTGCAAACCCGGTGGCTGGCTGTTCTTTTCAACCATCAACCGCAACCCCAAAAGTTTTGTGTTTGCAATTGTAGGCGCTGAGTACGTGCTTAACCTGCTACCCAAAGGCACGCACGAGTACAAAAAGTTCATCAAACCTTCGGAATTGGCACAGTATGCTCGCCAATCAAAACTTGAGTTTTCAGAAATCATTGGCTTGGTGTACAACCCCTTGACCAAGATTTACCGCCTGGCCCGCGACACGGATGTGAACTACATGGTGGCTTGCAGAAAACCGGCTTGAGGAACGTGCTGATGCCTTTGAAAGGAATTTTGTTTGACCTGGACGGTACGCTTGTAGACACAGCACCCGACTTGTGCGGCACCATTCAAGACATGCAAAGCGACCGTGGCGTTGACATTACGCCCTATCGCGCCATGGAACACCTGGCCTCGGGGGGTGCTCGTGCTTTGTTGAAAGCAGGCTTCGGGCTTGAAATGCACTACCCAGAATTCCCGGCCATGCGTGCAGAATTTCTTGAGCGCTACGAAGCCAGAATCGCCCGCGAGAGCGCCGTGTACAGCGGAATTATTCCCCTACTCAATGAAATCAAGGCGCGCGGTGCCCAATGGGGAATTGTCACCAACAAGCCTTATTACCTGGCCGAAAAATTGGTACATGAACTGGGCTTGACGCATGGGTGCAGCGTGTTAATCGGTGGTGACACTGCCGAGAAACCCAAACCATCACCCCTGCCCTGCTTCATGGCGGCAGGTGAAATGTGCCTGCCCACCGAGCACTGCGTAATGATTGGCGATGATGAACGGGATGTGATCGCAGGCCGGGAGGCGGGCATGGCCACAGTGGCGGTTGAATATGGCTACATCGCCAGCCCGATAGACCAATGGGGTGCCGATGCCGTGGTAAAAACCGCCCACGATTTGGCCAAATGGCTTGAAATTAGAATGCGAGCCCCCATGTGAAGGGTGTTACAATTGGTTTTCCAATGGGGTCGATCTGGTTTCGACGTGGATTGCAAAGCTATTGGGGCGTGTCGAGGATCAGTTACCTCGTAAATCCATCTGAAAAACTTTAAACG
>JAHJCM010000090.1 GCA_018812945.1 Gammaproteobacteria bacterium
CCCCACGATCAGGGCGTTGAATTGCTCAGTGGACAGTGTGACCGACGCACCTGATTCAATCGATTTGCCCCAATTGAAACTGCCTTTATGCAGCCTACGGCTGCACAACCAGACACCAAAGCCGTCATGAACAATTACCTTCATTCGGTTGGCGCCGCGGTTTGCAAACAAATAGGCATTGTGAGCTTGGGCTGCACCAAACACGGCAATGATCTGGTTCATCAAAGTGTCCATGCCAGAACGCATGTCGCATGGTGCGGTGCTCATCCAGATTGCGTCCACACGGATCAACGCAACACCTCGCGCAGTACCTGGCCCAGTTCAACCATTTGCGATGGATCAACTTTGAATGCGATGCGCAGATCACCGCGATCGATGTTGATTTCGATCTTGCTCGACAACATTGTCGATGCCGGCGGTTCGGCACACTTTGCTGACTCAACACGCAGGGGAACAAACTTGGGCACCAATGAAGCTTGCGATGACACGGTCATTCTTGCTGGCTGCGTTCGCTCCTTAACCCAACGCGCCAGCAAACTGGGATGTAACCCATGCTGCCTGGCTACATTGGCCAGTGACATGCCAGGCCTGGTGCAATGATCAACAACTTCTTGTTTGAACTGCTCACTGTGTGTGCGTCGGGATCGTCCGCGTTTAACAACCAACTCAGTCATGACTACTCCGCTATAAAATTAGTGGAGTAGAGTTAACTAAAACTCAAGCCCAAACAAGATGGGTTCGCTGGGGGCTTACATTACTTTTCCGTTGAGTTCCAAAACAGCCGCAAAGCGCGGGGTTATTCAACGTCGGTTCAAAAACACATTGGAGACTTTCTAAGTCAAAAGCCTCACGACCGCCTCGGCCGAGATGCTGCCTTGAACTCTACCTAGGGATTGCCAAATATACGGCATTGCCGTATATTCTTGCATGTGAGAACCGTAGCCGAAACGCCAATATTTCAAAAATACGCCAACGACGTTTGGTCGGACGCCGAGCGTATTGAATATTCATCAACTGGATTGCCAATAACCCAGAGGCTGGCGATGTCATTCCAGGAAGCGGTGGTTGTAGGAAAGTTCGGTGGTCATCCGCTGGCCAAGGCAAGCGAGGTGGTGCCAGGGTAATTTAATTCAATGCGACTGAAGCAGCCATTTGGCTGCTCATCGTGTACAAAAAGGCCAAGTTCGATAACCTTCCAACCGCCTTTTTAGCTGAATTGAAAAAAGGAGTAGAAGATGGAATCTGAAATGAAAAAATTTCAAGATGACTTACTCAAGTCTGTGAAACAAATGCGTCAAGGCAAGGCCGCACGCATCAATCAGGTTGAGTTATCGCCTGCGGCAGAGGCACGTGCCAAGATGGGATTGTCTCAGCAAGCATTCGCTTCTTTGCTGGGTGTGTCGGCCCGCACCCTGCAGGATTGGGAACAGGGTCGCCGAAGCCCAACCGGCGCTGCAAAAACCCTGCTCAAAGTTGCGGTCAGTCATCCCGAAGTGTTGCGAGAAATTGGCGCATAACAGGCTTACGGTATCTTGTCTGGCGTCAAATTTCAGTCTTTTCCGAAATTTCCAGTGCATCATCAACTTCAATGCCTAAATATCGAACAGTGCTTTCTAACTTTGAATGACCGAGCAATAACTGGACTGCGCGTAGATTCTTGGTTCTTTTGTAAATCAGTGTGGCCTTTGTTCTTTGCATTGAATGGGTACCGTATTAGGGGTGGTTTTAACTCACAGCTACCTACTTATAGCGACTCAAAACCGTATTTTTTGACAGTGTCCTCGCCCAAAGATTGAATGTTGGGTTCAGCAACCCCCCATCCTGAACATGTTCAATTCCAGCTTTGGAAAACTGTCCCTTACCAAGCCTGCCTTTTACATTCCCCAGCCTCAACATTCTTTGCACGATGTGATTGCTCACAGCTATGGTGTACGCCCAGGTCAAGAGCCTTACTTCTCAATTTTGCTCGATTACCTGCTGGCATTGAACCCCAGTGTGAAGAACCCACGCATGGCTTTGGGCAGCCAAGCCCCGCGAACGCTCGACTTCATTTCACACGACCCTGACACGATTCTGTGCATGGACCCCAAGGCCGTGAAAGCCCGAATCCGCCAGGTAGTGAATGGCGGAGGTGAATTTAGCTTGGTGGACACTGCTCGCAGCTTCGTACCAGCAGATCCTGCCGAGCGTGGAATGTATGAATTTCTGGCCAGGGTGAGCAATGACACACAGCATGTAACCGATTTTGCTGGAACAGGACTTGGGGTACTGGGTTATTTAAGTGGCACGCAAAACCGGGCGGTGATTGGGCAATTGCAACAATTAAACACTGAACACCTTGCGGGCAGGTTGAGTATTCGTCAATACCAGTTGCGCCAACAGGCCATACTGAACAACTACCTGAAGAAACTGGGCTGGATGGGCCGCCACATGCACGGCGGACAAAGCTCGTTCAACGTGCTTTATCAAAACCGCGCAGTGGGTGTAAATCCCTCACCCGTATTCGTGAAACATGCAGAGCGCATGGCGAAGTTGAGCAAATTTGCGAAAGGCGGGGGCGTACTGCTAACAGGGTTTGGAGTGATGGGTACGTGTGGGAAGATTGCGTCGGCTGGGAGTAATCATAAGAAGAATGAAATTCTTTGGGCAGACGGGTTGGGTTTAATTGTCGGCGCGGCTGGCGGTGTTCTGGCAAGCGTTGTTGTTGGTGCGCTCGTTGTTAGTGGTCCGGTAGGTTGGGGAGTAGCCCTGGTTGCATCTGCTGCGGGGGGGTTTTTTGCTCAAAAGGCGGGTGAGACTAGCGGCAAATTTCTATACGATCAGTTTGGAAATCAAATGGATTTGTTGAGCGCTACTGGTGTAGGTCAGTTATGCAGATAATCGAAATCACCATGTGGATCATCGGGTTTAGCATCCTGATTATCCCGGCGGTCTTGCCATTGAGTCTCACGTTACTGACCTGGCTAACGCCCAAATCAGTGATCGATCGATATGTATGTCCACCTTATTTCAGCGAGTTTGAATCGGCTGCCTATCGATATTTCCCCACAAGCTGGATTCGCACACTTCTTTTTTCGCTAGCAATCTCAATACCCATTTTTAGAAGGATTCGAGGGCTTGGCGACATGCAAAAACAAGTACCGCTTTGGTTCAATGTCGCAAGTCGCTTGTTTGTGTATGTTGTTTTGGGATATCTATTTTCCGTATGCATTGCGATAGGTATTCTGGTGGTCATAGCCGCGTTCGGTTTGCATAAATAGAGAATTGAATAAGTGAGATGGACTGCTGACAAGGTAAAGTAACCCACCTTGAGCTGTGACAAACCCGACTAAAAACCTTTCTACAAACTCTTCTGGCACTCATAGCAGTAAACCTGCCCCCCAAAACGCGGCTTGTTAAACCAGCAAAATTTGGCCACGTTGTAAGCCACTACTGTCCCACAGGTATTGCAAGCCAATTTTGATTTCTTGGGTTCAGGTTCGGCATTCTCAACAGCCGCTACAGCAGCTGGCTCATCAACTTTCACAGTCAAGCCGAATCTTCCATGCCAGTTAAACTGGTGGGGTTTGTGCAACGCCACTAATCTTTCTGCAAACGCTTTCACTGTTTCACTGCTGACCAACTTTGCTAGGTTTAGGGGGTTATTGTCATCGTCCATTGCCTGATCAAGTTTCGCCTTGATCTGATCAACTTTAATGATCTCATCAAGCCCTGGAAACGACTTTGATGGCCGGGTAATCCGCGCTTTACTGGACACCAGTACCAGGCTTTTGATCACCGGCTTGATCGAAAAACCCAAACGCTTTTCCAGCGGAACCACGCCGTCATCAAATACTTCTTGAAGCAGTAAACAGTGCCTGCGGTTCTGCTCCAACGGCGAGGGTATTCCAAAAGCTTGAGAACCCGTGAATGAGACAAACTCGCCTTGTTCGTTAATCGAAACTCCTTGATGAAAATGTTTGCTTTCGCACACCCAAATTTCCATCAATCGATTAATCAGCAAGTGGTCAATTTGAGCAACACGACCCTTGTGTTCAATACGCAAGTCGTGAATGACTGCCCAGTTTTTCCCATGGCCGTAATGGAAATTAATTTGATAGGCGGCATCGTTCTCGCCTTTAACACCCGCCTTGATTGCTCGAATCTCTTTTTCAATGTTGCGTTTCGTCAAGGCAGATGCAGCAGGGTGGTTTAACAATGATTCGAGAATCTTGATGTCGCTATCGCGATCTTCTGCGCTTTTTATCAGCATGGATTTGGTTGAATAAAGTTGTTGCTTCAACCGTATTCTGCACGTAACAAGGCCTTCTGTCTCAATACAAATTGTGTTTGTAGTCCAACCGCAGCCCCTCTCCACGGCGCCTGGTGGGGCTTACGCTAACTTCGATTCACCGCTTGCTTCCCGTACACACATCCCCCTCCACAACTGGCTCAAGCCATTGCTTTAAAGTAACAATTCGTTCCTGAACTAAACCCAGTCGGGTTACGCATTGGCACATCGGCAAAACAGAACCATAGTCGATGAACTGCTGCGAGGGAAACTGCATGAGTAATTCCGCATCCACATATTGCATCCATTGCTTCTGGCTATTGTTCAACGCCTTAAGAAATGCCGAGTCATTTTGTTTTCTCTGCTTGATCTGTAGAAGCGTATCTTCCATCTCTGTTTTTGCATCTTTCAGCTGCGCACAAAGTTCTTCATCATTGGCGCTGTCTGCGAAGGCCCAAGATGACACCCCTAAAAATCCAATTAGAACAAATTTGAATATCAGTTTATTCATTGACCTTTCCCTCAAATAAGTCAGCCTCTCGTGCTCTGCGCCGAGTGAGTCCGGGCAGTATTCTCCCCCCAGCGCGGTCATATCGCTTCATGCATGCAGGTATTTTGTCAAGATCGAGTGTACTTCCAGCCTTCTCGCAGCTTTTTAACATCAAGGACAGGTTGCCACTTCCCACGTTGTAGGTGAATGACACCAATGCATCAAACTGATCCTGATTAAATTCAAGATCAAAATTTCGCGCTTGTTTATTCACAGCGTTTTCCGCATGCGCTACATC
This sequence comes from Gammaproteobacteria bacterium, assembly GCA_018812945.1. Taxonomy (GTDB): domain Bacteria; phylum Pseudomonadota; class Gammaproteobacteria; order Burkholderiales; family Burkholderiaceae_B; genus Limnobacter. Next base: position 5,059 of record JAHJCM010000090.1, read on the forward strand.
AAGGAAGAATAATTCATCACCCCTTGATTTGGATATTCCTTTCGCGAACTGCTTTTCGTTCTCCCTGCCATCGCATAGACCGCGATGAACCAAGTGGCCCCACCCAACAGTGCAATGCCCAGCACCATCGGTGTCATAAAGCGTGGGCCGAAACTGCTCAAAATCCTGAATCAACTTTTTGCCTTTAACACCCAACTTCATAAATCCCCCGTCAAAATTGCCAGTATCCAAATTCCTCTGTCAAAGGCAAAAATGAGGTCCCGTCTGTCATTACCCGGGGCTAGCCCACCCACGCCAACAAGCGTAGACTGATTCAAAAAGTAAATAAAAGCGCTGTCGTCACACCTCAGGAGTAGAGCACATGGAAGCATTGCCTCAAGAACCCACCCCCAAAGATTTTTCAGACCGTTTCGCAAAATCGCTGACCATGTTTTTTCGCTGGTTTGCCGACACTTTCTTTGCCAAACGCTACGGTCATCGGGCGGTCATTCTGGAAACGGTGGCAGGTGTACCCGGCATGGTGGCTGGCATGTGGATCCACCTGAAAAGCTTGCGGAAAATGAAAACCGGCTACGGCCCCACCATTCGAACCCTGCTTGAAGAAGCGGAAAACGAACGCATGCATTTGATGATTTTTATTGAAATTGCAAAACCCAGTGTGGGCGAGCGCATGTTGGTGTTGTTTGCACAACTGGTGTTTTGGCACTTCTATTTCGTGCTGTATGTGTTCTTCCCGAAAACTGCGCACCGCATGGTGGGCTACTTCGAAAACCAGGCCGTGGTTAGCTACACCGACTACCTTGCGGAAATTGATGCAGGGCGAATTGAAAACATCGCCGCACCGAAAATTGCAATCGACTATTACAAGCTGCCCGCCGATGCCAAGCTACGCGATGTGGTCATCGCCGTGCGCAAAGATGAACAAGGCCACGCTGATGTGAATCACGACATGGCCGATCATCCGCTGGCGGTGTAATTTCAAGCTGCGGCCTGTTCCTGATTCAAACGAATCAACAGGTACACTGCAAACCCGGTGGCAACGCCGGGCACCACGCCAAGCAGCAATGCCACCCAACCGTGGCGAATGCCCTTCACTTTGGCCTCGTATATCACCCACACCGCCAACACGGCCCAGGTGAAGAAAATGTCCATGGCATAACCCGAAGCGTAGGGGTTCACAAAACCACCCGCAAACGCACCCAAAATGTCTGGGTTGTCGATGAACGGCGGAATGCACACCAAGGCGAACGCCACGGCGAATGCCACAGCCAGTACCACCAGAAATCTGCGATATGCCGCTGTTCCCATAAACTCGAACCCCCTTTTTCTTGGTCAATTGAACCGGGTTAATTTGAATCAACACCACAATTTCACTACTATATCCCCACTGTATTCACCCACACGCCAAATGCTTCGCTACCACACCATTCCTGTTACACCGTTTGCACAAAACTGTTCCATCGTGTGGTGTAGCGACACCAACAAGGCTGCCATCATCGACCCCGGTGGCGATTTGAACAAACTCAAGAAGGCTGTTGCCGATCGCAATTTGGAGCTGCAAGCAATCTGGCTGACCCACGCGCACATTGACCACGCAGGTGGGGTGGCAGAACTGGCCGAGCAACTGAACTTGCCCATCATCGGCCCACACGAGGGCGATCAGTTCTGGATCGACCGACTGGCCGACCAAAGCCGCATGTTCAACTTTCCCTTGAGTAAACCTTTCACACCCAACCGTTGGCTGGCCGATGGCGACACGGTTCAAATTGGCCATTGCACCCTGAATGTGCGCCACTGCCCGGGCCACACACCGGGCCACGTGGTGTTTCACTCGGAGGAGGCCAAACGTGCATTTGTGGGCGATGTGCTGTTTGTAGGTAGCATGGGCCGCACGGACTTTCCCGGTGGCGACCATGAAACCCTGATCGACAGCATTCGCAACCGCTTGTGGCCCATGGGCAACGACACCGTGTTTATTCCAGGCCACGGGCCAGAAGGCAGCTTTGGCCAGGAACGCCGAAGCAACCCGTATGTGCGCGACCTACAGTTTTAAGGCATCGCCATGAACCTGCTGGCTGCGCTGCGGTTTTACTTGCCAAACCAAGCTTTTGCCAGGCAGGTCAAGCCAGTTGTCACTGCGCAACTGTGGCAAACTGCCCAGCGCGTTCAACAAAGTATTCAACACACACGCCCACCACATTCGTTGGGCTTGGGGTTGATCATGCGCTACATGGAATGGGATGTGGCCTTGTACCGCGCAGCACTGGAAGAGGGAATGCCCCGCACCGAAGCAGGCCAGTTGATTGAAACCATCAACTGGCAACTATTTGGTCCGCCGATTGAATTGGGTTTCAAGCTGTCTCGCCTGCGCAGCGCAAAAGCACTGGTGCGCGCACGGTGGTTGACCAACCTCATGTTCAAGGTGATGTTCACCAAACCGTTTGTACGCGCAGTGCACCCCACCAACGGTGCGGTGGCCTTTGATGTCACTGTTTGCCCGCTGGCCAATTACTTTAAACAGCAGGGCGTGCCTGAACTAACTCGCCATGCCGCCTGCAGCCTGGACCACCAAATGGCTGCGCAGTGGGGTTTACAATTGCAACGCGCCCAAACCATTGCCCAAGCGCACCCACTGTGCGACTTCAGGTTTGTGCCACCCAAAACGCCCCAATAATCGTTTTCACATCACTCACTTCCCCGGCCCTGATTTGCCGCATCAACTCGGCAGGTTCAACCAGCACCACGTCCAGAAACTCATTGTGGTCCAGCTGTCGTTCTTGCAGGGTTAAACCACGCGCCACATACAACTCGATCTTTTCTGTGGAATATGAAATGACCGGGTGAATGGTGGTGATGTATTCCAGCGTTTGCGCCACATAGCCGGTTTCTTCGAGCAGTTCCCGATGAGCCGTGGCCACGGGGTCTTCACCCGGATCAATTTTGCCAGCCGGGAATTCCAGAAACACGCGGTGCAAAGGGTAGCGAAATTGCCGCTCCATCACAAAGCGACCATCATCCAGAATGGGAATGATGGCCACCGCACCCGGGTGCACGGTGTATTCGCGCACCGATTGTTCACCATTGGGCAGGCGCACCGTGTCCTGGTTCACTTTCATCAAATGCCCGTCAAACACGCGTGTGCTGGTGATGCAGGTTTCTTCCAGGTGCTTTTCAGATTCGGACATACAACGCCACGTCAAAAGGTTGAAACAGCACATTTGACCACATTGAGTTCTCCGCGTTAACCCTAAGCTTGCCAGTGGTAAACTCGATCGCCATCTTTCTTTAAATTTCCCTATGTCACTGCTGTCCAGCTTGCTGTTGCTTATTGTGGTTGCCCGCTTGTTCGGCCGCCTGTTTGCACGCTACAACCAGCCCGAGCTCATCGGCGAAATTCTGGCCGGGGTATTGCTGGGCCCTGCCATTCTGGGTTTGATTGAACCCAACAAAGCCCTTGCTGGCGTTACTGAATTGGCCGTGTTTCTGATCATTTTAAATGCCGGCCTTGAAATGCGCTTTTCCGACATTGTGGGCGCCATGAAAGGGCGCGGGCTGATGTTGGCGGCCATTAGTTTCATCATTCCATTCGGTGGCGGCGTGTTGGTTGCGGCAGCTTTCGAGCAAGACATCATGCGCATGATCTTTCTGGGCCTGTGTATTTCCATTACCGCACTGCCAGTGGCCGTGAAATTGATGGACAGCCTTGGCATTTTGCACACCCCGATTGCCAAATTTTCACTGGCCACCGCAGTGGTCAACGACGTGGCTGCGCTTTTTATTCTGGGTATTGTGCTGAACCTGCCTGAAACACTCACCCTGGGCGACGCCAGCGTGGCTGTGGCCATAGCCACCCTGAAACTGATGGCCATGGGCCTGGTGGTGGTGGGGCTGAACCAATTGCTGAACTGGCTCGAAAAACGCAATGTGAATGTGCAGGCCTTGCCAGAATCCATGATCAAAGTATTTGGTCCTGAAGCCTTGTTCGGCATTGTGATTGTGTTTGTTCTGGTGTTTGGCACCATCAGTGAGGCTTTGGGCTTTCACTTTGTAATTGGTGCATTTTTTGGTGCACTGTTTCTGGACAAAAAACACTTCATCGCCTCGCGCTACAAAGACCTACAAGGCACGCTCGGGTCAATTACCAACGGCTTTCTGGGTCCTATTTTCTTCGCATACCTGGGCCTTGAACTCCAACTGGTCAGCCTCAGTGAATGGGAGTTTCCGCTGATCGTAATAGTGGTGTCGATTGTCACCAAACTGTGTGCGGGCTGGCTGGGCGGTTTAATGGTGGGCATGGGTCACCGTGAATCCATGGGCTTGGGGACAGTACTCAACGGCCGTGGCGTGATGGAACTGGTGGTGGCGGGCATTGCCTACCAAAACGGCTTTATTGGCCCCACCATGTTCTCAACCTTGGTGCTGATGGGCATTGTCACCACCTTCCTGACACCCATTTTCTTTAAACAGGTGTACCGGGGCAACAAGCTTGAACAATACCGCCAGGAAAGCCGAAACTGAGCCCTTCAACACCTCGCACTGGGTTGCTTAAAGCGCTTTTTGGGCAGCCATGGCATGCCCGGGCCAGGTAATTTCAAGCTCATAGGAAATGGAGCGTGAAAGCCCGTCGAGGTCGGGAAACAAGGTGGCGTGCGTAATGTTCATTCGGTACAGGGCCAACATGGCCTCTTTTCGAATGCTGGCCGGCAAAATGAACTTGCGGATCATCGCGGGGCCGGTCTCGTACTGTTGAATAATTTCATCAATCGGTTTGTCCAACACACCCGGCACCACAAACGTACCTGATTGCGCCACCAGCCGCCTATCCATCTGGTCGGGTTCGCCCACCCACATAATGTCGTTGGCATTGGTTGCAAAGTAACGCTCAAAATTGCCCGGAATACGCGGGTCTATCATGTCGCGGTGAAGGGTGGCATTGTTGATCGGCGTGGCCATCCACAGCCGTGGTGTATCCAAGGCAAACACGGCCGAATTTTTTACCGCTCTTTCCAAGGCAAAAAACGCAGCCACAAAAGGCGACTTCGTGAAGTCGAGCATGCGGGTGGGTGCACCGTGATGCTGCATCAAAGCCAGGCAACGAATGTCGTCGTCCAGCACACTGGCATCGGGCAAATAATTGTGCGCCTTGCGGCGAAAAATCCGAAAGGCGCGTTCTTCGCGCAAACGCCAGGATGTTTTGTCAGGCACGTAATTCTGAAGGTAGCGCGACAAGGAACTTAGCAAGGGCCAGTCAGCATCCTGCAATCCCCGAAATGCCCAACCATCACACTCGGTGCTCAGGGCAACAAACTCGTTCCAGTCGGCAATGTGTATCGTTTCCACAATTCACTCCCTGCTAGCCACTGTTCCTTAAGCCCGTGGCAATCCCGTTGATGGACAAATGCACGCCGCGCGCCACGCGTTCATCCAATTCGCCCTGGCGGTGCCTGCGCAACAGTTCAACCTGCACATGGTTCAAAGGGTCTACATACGGAAAACGCGCTTGAATAGAACGTTTCAGCAAGGGGTTGTCTGCCAGCAATTCTTGTTGCCCGGTCAGCCACAACAGCCCTTCCACGGCACGTGCATGCTCAGCGGCAATGCGGCCAAACACTTTGTCGCGCAGTGCGGCGTCTTCCACCATGGCGGCGTAGCGCGATGCAATCGCCATGTCGGCCTTGGCCAGCACCATGTTCAATGTTGACAGCATGGTGTTAAAAAATGGCCATTGCTTGGCCATGGCTTGCAACTCGAGCAAGTCCGCTTCATTCAAACCATTGCGTAATTTGGCCACCGCTGTGCCAAATCCGTACCAGCCCGGTAGCATCACGCGGCTTTGCGCCCAGCTAAACACCCAGGGAATGGCGCGCAAATCTTCAATAGTCCAGTTGGCTTTGCGGGAAGCAGGGCGGCTGCCAATGTTCAAACTGGCAATTTCAGAAATGACTGTGGACTGCTTGAAATACTCCAGAAAACCATCGGTGTTGTAGACCAAATCCCGGTAAGCATTGAATGCATGGTCAGACAACTTCGCCATGAGTTCCAGGTACTTGGTAGGCACTTCGCGCGTCAGCTCGGTGTGTTCAGACACCATCAGGTTCGCAGACACCAACACTTCCAGGTTACGCCTGCCCAGTGATTCAATACCGTATTTGGCCGCGATCACTTCACCTTGTTCGGTCAAGCGAATGCGACCATCCACCGCACCCGGTGGTTGACCCAAAATGGCGTGGTAGCTCGAACCACCGCCGCGCCCCACCGAGCCACCCCGACCGTGGAACAGGCGAATCTTGATGCCGTGTTTTGCAAACACATCCACCAAACCAATTTCGGCCTGGTACAGGCTCCAACCGGAAGTGACAAAACCACCGTCCTTGTTGCTGTCTGAATAACCCAGCATTACTTCCTGCACATGCCCGCGCGAGCCCACCAAGGTACGGTATTCAGGAATACTGAACAAGCGCTCCATGATTTCCGGGGCGGCCTGCAAGTCGCCAATGGTTTCAAACAGCGGGACGATGTTCACAGCCAGTTCACCGGTGGCCACATTAAGCAAGTGCGCTTCTTTCAGCAACACCGCCAGTTCAAGCAGATCACTGACGGATGCTGTTTTTGAAATAATGCAGTTTTGAATGGCGGTGGCACCGAGAATTTGGTGCGCAAGTTTGGCCTTTCGAAAAATCGCCATTTCCGAATGGGTTCGCTCGCTGTACTGCAGGGAATCGCTGAACAGCAAACGGGGGGTGCGCAGTTCAGCGCACAGAAGCTCAACACGCTCGGCTTCACCACAGGCCAGATAATCAATTTTCCCCAAGGTGGATTGCTTGAGCAAATCAGCAATCACCTCTTCAAACACATCGCTGTTTTGGCGAAGGTCCAAAGCCATCAGGGAGAAACCAAACACCTTCACCTTGCGCGCCAGCATTGCCAAACGCCCTTCAGCAATTCGCTGCATGCCGTTGTCATTCAGCGCAGAGAACAGGGTATTCAAATCGCCCAGCAAATCCGCTGGGCTTGCATAGGCCTGGGCAGTGCACTCACCCCGAGCCGCTTGCTGCAAAGTGGCTTCCAGCCGTATGCGAATTGACACACAGGCGCGGCGCAGCGTTTCATCCATGCGGTGGGCTGAATCTTCCCCCGAGGCATTGGCCAATTCGGTCAAAGGCGGGTTGGGTTTCAGGAAATAATCGGTTACGCTGAATTCGCGAATCAGGCAATTCACTTCGGCCAGATAATGCTCCAGCACTTTGCGACTTTGAATCTTCAAAGTGGTGTCCAGCACCTGTGCAGTGACAAACGGGTTGCCATCGCGGTCGCCGCCAATCCACGAGCCCACTGTAAGAACCTTGCCCAGCGGGTCTTCATTGACTGGCAAAAAGTTGTCCGTACTGGGCAAATTCAACAGGCTTTGCAGCTTGCGGTACACCTGCGGCACCTGCGCAAAAAAAGTGGAATCGAAATAGGCCAGTGCGTTGTTGACCTCGTCAATCACGCTCAATTTGTTTCGGCGTAACAAGCGGGTTTGAAACAAGCGCTGCACGGCCGCTTTCAGTTCATCCCGCCAGGCATTGGCCTCTTCAAGCGTCAATCGAATTTCATCGCGGTGGCGGATCAGGGCAATAATACTTTGCTGAACATCCAGCACACTTTTGCGCTGCACCTCGGTGGGGTGCGCGGTAAGCACTGGCACCGATTCGGTTTGTTTCAGGCGTGCAAGTACTGCATCACGATTTACACCCACGCGTTCCAACTCTGGGATTGTGTAATCCAGACTGGCTTCGCGCGCAGGCATTCCTGCCAACTCATGCTGGCGATTGCGGCGAATCAAATGGCAATCTTCGGCAATGTTGCTCAACATCGAAAAAATCGAGAAAGAGCGAATCAGCGAAATGGTCTCGTCTTGGGTCAGTTCCTCAAGCCGCGCCTCCAGTTTGGCGCGTGCTGCATTGTCATCAAATCGCCGATACTGCACCGACAACTGTCGCACTTCTTCAATGGCCGTAAACACGGGCAAGCCCTGTTGCTCGGCAATAATTTCACCCAGCAATGCGCCCAGCAGGCGAATGTCGTCGCGCAGTTGGGAGTCTTTGTCATCAATCACAAACCGTCCTCCGACCACAATGCACCAGCCCGCAAAGCCATGGCTGTGGCCGATGAAGGGCCATAAGTGCCGCTGGTGTAGGGCACGGGCTCCATGCCGTGGCTTTTCAGGTCATTCAAAATACGGTCTACAAACTGCCACTGGGTCTGCACCTCGTCCCGGCGCAAAAACAAGCCCAGGCGACCACGCAAAATATCGGTTATCAATCGCTCGTATGCATCCCACACGGGAATGCGCCAGGTGTTGAAAAAATCGAGGTCGAGCTACACGGGCTTCAAGCGTTCTCGCTCACCTGGTGTTTTTGCAAGTAGCTTCAGTTCAAGTTTGTCCTCGGGTTGCAGGTGAATCACCAACTGGTTGCCCACCCATTGGCCGCCCACAGGTTCAAACAGAGGCTTGGGCACATCGCGAAACTGAATCACAATTTCTGCAAAACGGCGGGGCATTCGTTTGCCAGTGCGCACCAAAAACGGCACACCCGCCCAACGCCAGGTTTGCACTTCGGTTCGGAAACTCACATAAGTTTCCGTTGTGGAGTTGGCAGCCACACCTTTCTCGCTGCGATACTTGGGCACAGCCTGGCCTTTCACATAACCCTCGCCATACTGACCCACCACAATTTCAGGTACGCCTGTAATTTGAGGCACTTTCAGTGAACGCAGTACCTTCAGTTTTTCATCGCGCAATGAATTCGCCTCCAGGCTGACAGGCGGCTCCATGGCCACAATGGCCAGCAGTTGCAGAATATGGCTTTGAACCATGTCGCGCAGCGCACCGGCATGCTCATAAAAACCGGCACGGTCTTCCACACCCAAATCTTCGGCCACGGTAATTTGTACATGTGCCACATGCTCGCGGGTCAGCAAGGGCTCGAATATACGATTGCCCAAACGCAAAGCCAACATGTTTTGTACAGCCTGTTTGCCCAGGTAGTGATCGATGCGGTACACCTGCGATTCATCCAGCTTCGCAGCCACGGCTTCTTCAATCAGGGCAGATTCTTTCGCATTGAAACCCAGTGGCTTTTCCAGCACCAGGCGCAGTTTCTCGGGGTCGCGCACCGTGGGAATACAATTGATCAAATCGATGAATCGTGACGAAGGCAGGGCGGCGTAATGCACAACGGGTTCCGGGCTACCCGCCACGGCATTGGCCATGGCTCTGCAGGATTCCGGCGTGCCAAGCACCACTTGCAAGGTATGCAGGTAGGGCAGCAAAGCTGGAATCGATTCGCGTGCTGCTTCGTCGCCAGCTGCTTTCAAGAACGAATCGACTTGTGTCAAAGCCTGTTCAGGGCTTAGGGTTTCGCGTTGGGCAAAGATGATTCTGGATTCCGCGGAAAAGTATCCCGATTTCGCCAAGTGCGCCAGTGCCGGAATTATTTTACGTTTGGCCAAATCGCCGCCCGCCCCGTGCAACACAAAGGTGAACGCGCCAACGGGCAGGGGGGAATTGTCAGTCATTTTAAGGTCCGGCTCAATTGTTCAAGTTAGTTACATTAATTGCTAGTTTTTTGTAATTATGTTACAAACAAGGCATATTCACAAGTAATCTTCTCGAGGTTTGCGCCATGGCAACTACTTTGAACCCCACATTGCAGGCGCTTCGCGAACGCATCGAAGAACGCTCCAAAGCAACGCGTGCAGCCTATTTGAACAACTTGCCACAAGGCCCTCAAAACCGCACAGCTGTTGGCTGCGCAAACCTGGCCCACACCACCGCAATTTACCCAAGCACCACCAAACGCGTTATTTCATTGCACAAGTCTCCGCACCTTGGCATTGTCACTGCATACAATGACATGTTGTCGGCCCATCAGCCATTTGCGGTTTACCCTGAATTAATTGCCAAACACGCGCGTGCATTGGGCGCCACCACGCAGGTAGCGGGTGGCACACCGGCCATGTGCGACGGTGTAACCCAAGGCCGCGAAGGCATGGAGCTATCGCTTTTTTCACGCGATGTCATTGCACTGTCAGCCTGCGTTGGTCTTTCTCACGATGTATTCGACGGCGCCATTTTGCTCGGCGTGTGCGACAAAATTGCACCCGGCCCCGGTGACGAGCCAGAGACCCAGCACTTCACGGCCTACACGCTTGAAGAGGGCCAGAAGCTATTCGCGGCATTCAGGGAGTGGCACGGCAGGCAGGATGTTGAGACCCTGGCCGTCGAGGCGAAGGTCGTCAGCGAGAGGTGGCAATTCGGCGGCATGATTGATTGGGTCGCCAGGCTCTACGGAGTGGTGACGCTGCTCGACATTAAGACGAGCAAGGCCATCTACGACGAGTACCGGATTCAGTTGGCCGCATACAAGGCGGCATGGGACGAACTGCACCCGGA
>JAHJCM010000091.1 GCA_018812945.1 Gammaproteobacteria bacterium
ATAAGTGTAATGTCAAAATAGATCAATTAAAACGTATGTTTGTTACGTATTATGTAATAATACGTAACAATGAGGACCAAACTGAGGCGCTCCGTGAAAGAAACTGACTTCGATAGCGATATTCGTCAACAAATTCAAAAAATGATGGATCAGGGCTTGGCCACGATTGATGTTTACAAAAGGACTTGTGAAATTCTGTTTTTTCAACACGGTGTCGTGCCAACCCCCACAAAACTCTATGGATTAGTAAAAAAAGGCAGCATGGGAACTCCAACCAAAGCAGTTCAAGAATTTTTCGCGTCACAGCGAGAGAGGAGCAGGGTAGACCTGGCAATACCGGGCATGCCAGAAAGTTTGAAATCCGGTTTTACCGATGCACTGAAAGAAACTTGGCGGCTCGCTGTAGAACTTGGAAATGCCTCAACTAACGCACAAAAAGAAGTCCATCAAAAAGAACTCTATCGGCTGCAAGAAGAAATGGACAGATTGAGAGCCGATAACACCGCACTTGAGACGACCATTAGTCGACTTAAACAAGCTGATGCTGATAAAAATGAACATATCATGGATCTGCAGGAAACTATAAGACAAGAAAAAACCCGACTTACAGTTGAATCTAAACGCCTGCAGGATGCAACTCAGCGATGCAATGATCTAGAGCAGCAACTAGACAAAGCCAGACAAGACTTCTTGGCGGAGAGCAGCAGACTTTCGAAAGAACACGATAGCGCGTTGGCTCGTCTTAAGGATCACGAAAATCGTGCCTTGATGGAAATTGAAAGGGAACGGCAAATTGCAAACAAGGCAGTCAAAGACGCAATAACGGTTCAAAAATCCCACACCGAGGAACTCAATCTCAAAAACTCGACAATACGAGATATCAGCACTCAATTAGAAAACCTCAAGGGGGAATTAAACTCTGTTAAAACGAAACTCGAAGTTTCAAATGAGGACCTCCAAGCTTCTAGGCGTAACCATGATGAACAGTTGAGGCTTAACGGCCAGCTACAAACCCAGTTAAGGCACCTACAATCTAAGATCAGCGAAAAATCACCAAAACAACAGATCCGAAAACCCCGCACTACAAAGCAAAAGACAGACTAATATTTGCTCGGTGTCCTATCCTGAGGTAGGCTAGAGGGTTACAAAAAATATTTCTTCTTTACAGATTTAATCGAAATAAATCAGCTCTTTACAGTTTTATACAAAAGATCGTTACAGTTTTAGTAGAACAGTCGCTTTGCTTCTGTAGAAGAACTTGCAAAAATACATAAGTTTACATAATACAAATTATGCGACAAATAGATTGAACATAAAAAGGGTTACCCAGAGTGACCCCCACCAATACTGGCGATGCTCTCCGGTCAGTAATCGCCGAAAAAGTACATAGGTTGGTTCACTTTTATCTGAGGCTATTCTTATGTACAAATTCATGTTCTTCGCTTTTGTGGTTTGCGCCGTGTATCCCGACTGGCCCATCGAAGCTGTTGCTGCTGGTCAGGACATTATCCAGGGCTTTCAATCCAAAGTAATTGTGGTTGGCCAAAACATGTAAACCCCCAAATTGAGGTTGATTTGGGCCTTTGTTGCGGGCCTTCATCAAGCCTGAGTGTTCGTATGATGTGAAGGTAAATCGACCCCTACGGTATGGAACCTTCATGTCTACAACTGCCCAAAACGAGCTCAAAGGCCGCAATGCCAGAATGGCCGCCCCCACAACCGCTGTAGAGCGCCTGCTGGACCCCCGAATTCCAATTGTGACCAAAACAGATTTGAAAGGTCGCATTACCTACGCCAACCCTGCCTTTGTCGAAATTTCTGGTTTTACTCTTGAGGAGCTGCTGGGTCAGCCCCACAACGTGGTTCGCCACCCCGATATGCCTCGCGATGCATTCAAAGACCTTTGGGACACCGCGCGCCGGGATGAACCATGGAAGGGTCTGGTGAAGAACCGCTGCAAGGATGGCGGCTACTATTGGGTTGACGCTTACGTCACGCCGCTAACGCAAAACGGGGAAAAAATTGGTTACATGTCGGTGCGCTCCAAACCCAGCGACACCCAAAAAGCGGAAGCCGAGGCCTTGTACAAGGCAATCAACGCCGGCAGCGCCAGCTTTCCGTTCACAAAGCCCGCAAAAGGGCGCCCATTCATTGTTGATTTGGCAATCGTCGGTTTTTTGCCAGTAATCATCGCCCTGCTTTCCATGTTCAACATCCCTGCCCTCAGCTTTGGCAGCGCTGCTGCGTCATTTGTAGCTGCGGCCTTGGGTTTGATGTGGCTGAAAGGCCGTGTTGAACACACCAACAACTCGATGCTGCACGCCATGCGCGCCCTGGCAGAAGGCAATTTCAAGCATGAAATTCCAGAGTCCAGCACACGCGAATTCAACAAGGTGCACACGGCTTTCAAGAGCATGCAAGTGAACCTGCGCGCCATTATTGCAGACGTCATTTCCAGTTCATCGGAAGTAAAAAACAATGCGGAGCACCTCAGCCAATTGGCCATTAATTTAATGAGCCGCTCAAGACAGCAGTCTGACGGCATCAACGGTGTCGCCTCGGCGCTGGAGGAACTCTCGGTGTCTGTTTCAGAAATTTCTGAAGCCACGGGCAAGAGTTCGGCGCATGCCAAAAACGCCATGGATGTAGTGGACACAGGCGCACAAAGCATGGACAAGTCAACCCAAGCTACTCAGAAAGTGGCACAGGTAGTGCAGGATGCAAAACAGAACATTGAAGAATTGAACCGCGCTGTGGTGAAGATCAGCAACGTGACCCGCACCATTACCGAGATTGCCGAGAAAACCAACCTGCTGGCACTGAATGCTGCCATTGAGGCGGCCAGAGCCGGTGAATCAGGCCGCGGATTCGCTGTGGTGGCCGACGAAGTGCGCAAACTTGCTGAAATGACTCGACAATCGACCACGGAAATTTCAGCCACGGTGCAAGAAGTTCAAAGCGGCACGAACAAGGGACTTGAAACCATGGGCCGGGCTGTCGAGGAGGTCAACATTGGCACCACCCTGATTCTGGAGGCAGGCGAAAGCCTGCAGGCCATCAAAGTGGCCAGTCGTGGTGTTGCCCAATCAGCCAAGGACATTTCAGCCATGCTGGAACAGCAGTCCCAAGCGTCACTTGAAGTGGCCAACAGCATGGAGCGCATGAGTGCCCTGACCGAGAGCAACGTGGCTGCGATTAACGATTTGGACAGCGCGGCGAAACAGCTGGCCTCAACTTCGGGCGACTTGCGCACCTTGGTTAAACATTTTGAGGCAAGCCTTTAAGCATTTTCCAACCGTCGACTTTCACCCGTCAATCAGGCGAATGCATTAGTTCGTCTTGTTAGGCTTCAAGGGCGCTGTTCTCAGCGCCCTTTCTTTTTTCATGATTTCGAAAGCCAATTCTTTTCGATCCGCTTTCATGGCATAACCTGCCGCGTTATAACCAGCCTGGTTTTTCAAGGCTGGGTTGGCTCCCAACTTGAGCAGCATTCGAGCGGCAGCCTCCCTGCCCTCGCGTGCAGCCATCATCAAAGGCGTGGTGTCGTTGGGCGACAGTACATCAATTTTCACCCCCGACTTTACCAACAATTCAATGGACTCAAGCGAGCCCGAGGCTGCCGCATTGTGCAACGCTGTCCACTGACCATCACTACCCTGCTTCGCGCCTTTTTCCAGCAAAGCAGCAACCCACTCGGGCTTGTTCAGTGTACAGGCCACCATCAGTGGGGTTTCACCGCGGCGATCGGCTTGGTCTGGATTCAATTTGCTGGAAGTCAACAACACGCGCACTGCATTGGGCGAGTCTTGCATCATGCCGAACACAATGGCAGGAAAGCCTTGTTCGTTCACTGTGTTGGGGTCCATGCCCCTAAGCAACAACGATTTCAAACGGTATTCATCGTCAAACTTGATTGCGACGAAAAATTCTTCGAAAGCACCTGCCAGGGAAACAGCTGGCATGGCCAATAAAAGCAGGCTACTTACAAACACACGCCGCTTCAAACCGCGGCCACTCCGGTTTGCGCAAATCCAAACAAACGATCGAAGTTGGCAGATGTTCGTAGGCCAATCTCTTCGACCGAGACGCCCTTCTCGTGCGCAATTACTTTGGCCACATGCGGCACAAAGCTTGGCTCATTGGTTTTTCCACGGTGCGGAACGGGTGCAAGGTAAGGCGAATCGGTTTCGATTAGGATTCTATCCATGGGCGCAAACTTGGCCACCTCGCGAAGGTCGGCTGCATTCTTGAAACTGACAATGCCCGAAAATGACAAATACATGCCCAAATCTAGCGCCTTTCGAGCAAAATCGAGGGACTCTGTGAAGCAGTGAATAATGCCACCACAACCTTGCACATTTTCGTCAGCAAGAATTTTCAAGGTGTCATCACCCGCCGCGCGAGTGTGAACAATCACGGGCTTTTTACATACATTGGCTGCACGCAAGTGCACACGGAAACGTTCACGCTGCCACTCCAGATCGCCCTTCAGGCGAAAGTAATCCAGACCTGTTTCGCCAATGCCAATCACCTTGGGGTGATCGGCCAGTTCCAGCAGTTTTTCAACGGTGGGTTCGGTTATGTCTTCGTAATCAGGATGCACGCCTGCGGTGGCCCACAATTGCGCATGGTTCTCAGCAAGCGCCAATACGTTGGGGAAATCTTCAAGCTGAACGGAAATGCACAAGGCGCGGCTCACCTGCGCTGCCTGCATTCGACTCAGAATATCTGGGAGCTGCTCAACCAGACCGGGAAAATCAAGATGACAATGTGAATCAGTAAACACTACAAGGTTGCTGTTTTTTTCATGGAATTTTGCATTTTACCAATCATTTGCTCGATTGCCACCCGCACGCCTTCCCCGCTGTCGTCTTTCGGGAACTGCACGCCAATGCCCTGCGTTTTGTCACCACGCGCATTTGCACCACAAATCCACACCACTTTGCCATTGATGGGAAACTTTTTGGCTTCCTCACCCACAGTCAGCAACACGAAAACCGGATCGCCCAGATTGTATTCCTTGTCACTTTGCACGAACACACCACCGCCTTTGATGAAAGGCATGTACAGGTTGGCTGCCGTATTTTTGTCACCCAAAGTCAAAGAAAGCATCCATGGGCGGCTGGCTTCCTTGTTGCTGCGCGGGTTATTCATCAAGTTACTGGTCATGGCGTGTGCTGTCCGGAAAGGGAATTCTTCAATGAATTACTTCGTTAAATTTTGCCACTGTTGCCCCACATACTCTAGCGCCAAACGGGGGTTAATAGGATGATTTGCCAAGCGAAATTCTTTCTGTAAATTTTGATAAAGCTGGCTGAAACGCTCAATGCCAATCGATTTCACCCACATGAGTTTGGGTGACAACCAGGGAAAATTGGTGGCTTTCAAGCCATGGGCTTGTGCAACACAGTCACTACACAAGCGCATGGCCAGCTCGAGCACCGTGGGCAAACCCACTTTCTCAAGCCCGGCTGGCGGGTTGGCGTGCTGGTCAGGGTTGGCAAGCCACTCCAGAAACTTCTTGCGCAGATCAAGTTGATCTGCTGCTGTTTGTGCCAGGCTGAGTGCCTCAAAAGGATCGTTCATGGCTACACCCAAAGCCACATCTGGCTGCTGCACACCTTGCGTTTCCAGCCAGGCCAGGCATTCAGAAATAGCGGGCATGGGCATGGTTAATTCCTGGCAACGCGAACGAATGGTGGGCAGCAGTTTGTCTACACGACTGCCCACCAGCACAAACCGAAGACCATTGGCTGGCTCTTCCAGCGTTTTTAGCAGCGCATTGGCCGTGTTGGCGTTCATGTTGTCAAATGGATAAACCACCACGTAACGGGAAGCGCCACGGCTGGATGCGGTGTTGAAATAGTTTTGCAGGTCCCGCACATCATCAATTCGAATGTCCTGACTGGGTTTAACACCCGTTTTTACTTCCACATTGAAACCCAATTCAAGCGCAACGGCCTGTGGCATCAAGTAGCGCAAATCCGGATGATTTCCCGCCACACGCATGTGGCACCCTGGGCATTGCAGGCAAGGCTTGTTGCCAGCTGGGGTTTCGCAAAGCAATTCGGCCAAGTGCTGACCCACCAACTCGTAAAGCCCTTTGGGCTGGTGACCATGCACCAAAATCGGCGCCGTGGTGGCTTGCATCAAATTGCCCAACTGCGCCTGCGCGCGCAACAACCAGATGGCGGTGCTCATGCCAAACCCAGGTTTAAATGGGTCCGCATGAACTTGTCGAGTTCAGCCAACACGGTTTCACCCACTTCCGCTTCAGGAGGCTGGGCGTCGATCAGGCGAATTCGGCGTGGGTTCAACTGCGAGCGCTTGATAAAACCCGCGCGCACTGCTTCGAAATAACTCGTCGGTTTTTCTTCAAATTTGTCGCTAGCGCCCGCCCTGCCCTGAATGCGGCTTTGCGATACGGCAATGGGTAAATCAAACAAAAAGGTCAATGTGGGCTCGAACCCCTGCAAGGCCCACTTGCTCAATTGTTGACAGTCTTCCCAACTGGCACCGCCCGCCCCGGCCTGGTAAGCGAAACTGCTGTCTTCAAACCGGTCAGTAATAACCCACACACCGCGATCCAGGGCGGGCTGAATGGTTTCAACCATGTGTTGTCTGCGTGCTGCGTACATCAGCAGCAACTCGGTGTTCATATCCATGTCATGGTGCAACACCAGTTCGCGAATGGCCTCGCCCACGGGTGTTCCACCAGGCTCACGGGTTTGCAGGCATTCAAAACCCAATTCTTCAAGGCGTGCTTTAACCCGCGCAATGTGCGACGACTTTCCCGCGCCGTCCACGCCTTCAAAACTGATCAGGTAACCTTGCTTCTGCTTTTTCATCTCGCCGTCACCGCCCAAGTTGGTATTTCCGTACAGCATTGTTGTGCTCATTCAGATTCTTGCTGAAATAACTGCCGCCGTCACCCTTGGCTACGAAATAAAAGTAAGGCGTTTTGTCAGGGTTTACCGCTGCGTACAAGGCAGCTTTGCCGGGGTTTGAAATGGGTGTTGGAGGCAAGCCTGCCCGGGTGTAACTGTTGTAAGGCGTGTCAGTTTGAAGGTGTTTGCGGGTCAAATTGCCATCAAATTCCTCACCCACACCATAAATTACTGTGGGGTCGGTTTGCAGCAACATGCCCACACGCAAACGGTTTACAAAAACACTTGCCACCTTGCCCCGGTCGCTGGCCAAACCAGTTTCTTTCTCCACGATCGAAGCCATTTTCAAAGCGTCGTAAGGCGTTTTCAAAGGTGTTTGGGGATCGCGTTGCGCCCAAGCCTTATCAAGCTCTACTTGCTGCAAACGCACTGCCCTTTGCAACAATTCGGATAACTTCGAGCCCGGAGAATACTTGTAGGTATCTGGATAAATCCAGCCCTCCAGGCTTGCACCCTCCAGGCCAAATTTTGTAGCAATTGCACGGTGGTCCATGCCGGGCAAATCATCAATCAAATCGGGCTGTGCGCGTAACTTTACCAACAAGGCACGCGCGGTTTGCCCTTCCACCAAG
Source organism: Gammaproteobacteria bacterium (assembly GCA_018812945.1). Lineage (GTDB taxonomy): Bacteria > Pseudomonadota > Gammaproteobacteria > Burkholderiales > Burkholderiaceae_B > Limnobacter. Next base: position 7,520 of record JAHJCM010000091.1, read on the forward strand.
GCCACGCTGCTTAGCACCCCCTGCCCTTTGCTCAGGTAATCCACCAAACCCAAGGTACTGATTCCCTCAGGAAGATCGTATCTGCCTGCCTTCAGCTGACCCGCATTACCGGTTAGCCGTGCAGCCAATACAAACAGATTAGGGCTTACATCCAGGCCCTGCTGGCTCAGTTCATTGGCAATGGCGCGTGCACCCAAACCTGAACTGACATGCGCATCCACGCGGGGCTGACTGCGGTCTATTGGCCTGCTCAAAACGAAGTAAACGCCCACAATAATTGCAGACAGTGCGACAACACTGGCGATCACAATTCGTTTGAACCATTGCCAGCCAAACGCCGTTTTTTTCAATGTTTTCTTTGTTTTTTTACCTTTGCGCACGACTTTGCTTCACCTTGGGTTGTTGGAAGGCGAGACCTTACCAGAAGCCACTACAATGTGGAGATTGCCGTTCATGATAGCGGGAAAGTTTTTCCGTGGCTTATCGGAACCGTTTGTTTTTTTGTTACCAAGGATTTGAGCATGTCTGCACAGTTTTTATCGCGTTGGGGTGTCATTGGCGTGGAGGGAGACGACGCAGTGACCTTTCTTCAATCACAACTCAGCAACGACGTTGCAGGCATGGCTGAAAGCCAGCTGCGCATGGCGGGCCTGTGCACTGCAAAAGGCCGCTTGCTGGGTAGCTTTTTTGTATTGCGTCAGGGCAAGCAGGTGTTTTTGGTATGCCGCAAAGAAACCATTGCAGCCTTGGTTAAGCGCTTGAGCATGTTTGTATTGCGCAGCAAATGCAAAGTACGCGACTGCACAGCTGATTATCAACTCGCTTTCTTGCCTGGTTCAGGGCTCACCTCGCCCATGCGGGTTCAGTGGGACGAACAAGGAAACGCCACCGCCAGCCTGCGCGTGTTGAGCGGCACAACACCTGGTTTTCAGCTTGTCGCCGGCAACGGACAAACCGAACAATCCAGCGCCGATGATCAATTCGAGTTTGTATTGCAGCAACTAGGCATTGCTTATGTGTCACAACCCACTGTTGAAATGTTTATTCCACAAGCCATTAATTTCGACCTGGTGGGCGGTGTCAGTTTTAGCAAGGGTTGCTACCCCGGTCAGGAAATTGTGGCCAGAAGCCACTACCTGGGCAAGGTCAAGCGGCGCGTGTTTCAAGCCACGGCAACAGGCTCTTTAACCGTTACCGCAGGGCAGGATGTTTGGCTTGCCGGAAAGGAAAACGAACCAGCAGGTGCCGTAGCCACTGCGGTGAACTTCAATGGTCAGCAGTATTTGCTGGTTGAACTGCCAGTAGACGATGCCGAGCAAAGCGGTGCCACTTTCACCATAAAAAACGATGCAGGCGCCATTGCGCTGAACGTTCAGCCACCTCCCTATGATGTGCATCAAAAAGGCAGCGTGTTTGAATGACGCGCCAGCTATTCATTTACTACCGCATACCCAAAGCCGACATTGCCTTGGGTTTGCAATGCGCCAGGCACATGGCAGCTTGTTTAAAAGAACAGGGCTTGGGCCACAGCCAGCTGTTTCAGCGTGAAGAAGCGGGCAAACCCTACTTCACCTTGATGGAAGTGATTCACCCTGCGCATGAACACTCCTCTTGTCACGCAACATTCATCGAGACACTGGAGCAGCTTGCCAAATCTTGTTTTGCTGGTTTGCCAAGTTTGCCCAGTCGCCATATCGAATTGTTCAGTGAGGTTGATAGTGGAGTGAAAGAGTAATGTGCCTGGCCGTGCTCGCAATTCACGCACACCCTGACTATCCCTTTATTTGCCTGGCCAACCGGGATGAATTTCACAATCGCCCCACTGCACCATTGCAGGTTTGGCCAACCTCGTATGGTTCCCTTTGGGCCGGGAAAGACCTGCAATCTGGTGGCACCTGGCTTGGAATTGGCAGCCACGCTGAGTTTGCCCTGCTAACCAATGTCAGAAACAGCACATTGAATATGCCCGGCACGGCCCCTTCGCGCGGTCAGTTGGTACTCGATGCCATTCAAACCGGGACTGCACCCGATGAAGCAAACTCCCGTGAGTTTGCAGGTTTTAATTTGATTCACGGCAGCCTGCAAACCCTGAACCTTCACTGCACCAGCAACCAGGGCGTCAAACTCAACAATGGGCTCGATTTCACCACCGCATTGCAATCGGGCTTGCACAGCCTGTCCAACGGTTATTTGAATGCACCTTGGCCAAAATCGCGCCTGTTGAAAACAGGACTGGAAAAAGCAATCGAGGCGAATTGCACAAAGCGCACTTCACTGGCTGCCTTTGAACAAACCTTGTTGGGTTTGCTCGCCAACACAGAGCTTGCCGAGGATGCTGAGTTGCCCAGCACGGGTGTGCCTTATGAATGGGAAAAAATGTTGTCGGCGGTGAAAATTGTGTCGCCTTTGTATGGCACCCGCTCAAGCGCAGTTATTTTGCTCGATCGCAACCACACCATTCACTTCACCGAAATTACGCTTGACCCTGCCGGAAATGAAATTGGGCGACAGAAGTTTGAAATACCCCTGCCACCCAAGCTTTAGTCGAAGTTGTTTTTATACTTCGTAATCCATGCACTGGCGTGCCGTGCGCACTTCACCAATAAAACTTTTAATGGCTTCATGCGTGGGGTGCACCGCATAGGCATCCAACGCTGCCTTGTTCTCGAAGGTTGAGTACAACACCACGTCGTACGTGCACTCCAGGCTGGAACCGCCCAAACCCACTTCAAAGTCCAGAATGCCGGGTACGATGTTGGCGCAAGCCATCAGCCTTTCCTTCACCAACTCCATGTTTCGGGCCTTGGTGTTGCCAAGGGCTTCGTCTTTCAATTGCCAAAATACGATGTGCTTGATCATTGAACTTCTCTAGGTTTGGGTGGGTAATCTTAGTTGGGTAACTTATAGTCTTTGAATTGCTCACGCAGCTTCAACTTCTGGATTTTACCAGTCGCGGTGTGCGGCAATTCATCAACAAATGCCACATCGTTGGGCAAGCAGTATTTGGCAACTTTGCCTTCATAGAAATCCAGCAAGTCTTGCTTGCTTACCTCCACGCCGGGCTTGCGCACCACTACCAACAAAGGCCGTTCATCCCATTTCGGGTGGTAAACAGAAATCACCGCCGCTTCATGCACCGCAGGGTGCGCCATGGCCACGTTTTCCAAATCAATCGAGCTAATCCATTCGCCGCCAGACTTGATCACATCTTTGCTGCGATCCGTAATCTGCATGAAGCCTTCTCGGTTGATCTTCGACACATCGCCCGTGGCAAACCATTTCTTGCCATCTTTGTCTGTGGTAAACGCCTTTGCACCTTCACCGCCAAAGTAACTGTCGATCACCCAGTGGCCGCGCACCAGCAAGTCGCCGAAAGCCTCCCCATCCCAAGGCAATTCTTCGCCATCGTCGCTGACAATTTTCATGTCTACCCCGAAAATTGCAGTGCCCTGCTTTTGCATGATGTTTTGCTTTTCTTCCAGCGACAAATCCAGGTGCTGTGCTTTCAAACGGCAAACAGTGCCCAATGGCGAAAGCTCGGTCATGCCCCAAGCATGAATGACCTCAACACCCAGGCTGTTCAGTGTTTTAATCATCGCAGCAGGCGCTGCAGATCCACCAATAACCGTGCGATTGAAGTAGGTAAATTTCAAACCATTTTGCTGCACATGGTTCAACAAACCCAGCCACACGGTGGGTACGCCAGCCGAGAAATTCACCTTCTCGCTTTCCAGCAATTCATAAATGGAAGCACCATCCAATGCCCCACCAGGCATTACCATTTTGGCACCGGTCATCAGCGCAATGTAGGGAATGCCCCAAGCGTTAACATGGAACATGGGCACCACTGGCAAAATCGTATCGCGGCTGCTCAAGCCCAAGGCGTCGGGTGTGCAGGCTGCCATCGCATGCAATACAGTGGAACGGTGTGAGTACAAGGCACCCTTTGGGTTGCCGGTAGTACCGGAGGTGTAACACAGGCCAGAGGCCGCGTTTTCATCCAATTGGGGCCACACATATTTCTCGGAGGCGTCTTTGATCAAGGCTTCGTAGTTCAAGCAGCCAGCCACTGCCGGCTCAGAAGGCATCACCGCTTCGTCGCACATTTGTACCCAGCGCTTTACCGTGGGGCACGAAGGTGCAATCGCTTTGATCAATGGCGCAAATGTGCTGTCAAAAAACACCATGGTGTCTTTCGCATGGTTGATGATGTAAACCAATTGCTCAGGGAACAGCCGGGGGTTCAGGGTGTGTACCACCGCACCCATGCCTGAAACCGCATAGTAAATTTCAACATGGCGATAGCCGTTCCAAGCCAATGTAGCAATATTTTCGCCTTGTTGAACGCCAAGGTTCGTCAGGGTATTGGCCAGTTTCTTGGTGCGTTTGGCCACTTCGCCATAGGTAGTTCGATGAATATCGCCTTCTGTGCGGCGTGACACAACTTCAACATGTGGGTGGTGCCGCTCTGCGTGTTCCATCACCGATGAAATCAACAGGGGCATGTTCATCATCAAACCTTGCATTTGCGCTCTCTCCTCCAGCTATTACGTTTGTTCTTCCGCCTTACCCGACTACAATGGTGGGGTTGTTTAACGAAACTATACTTCAGGACCGCCCTTTGTTTCATAATCACGATTCTATTTTGGTTCAAGAATACGCAAGTTTGGGTACGCCTTATCTTGCTGAGGTGCCCACCACACCCCTCCGTACAGAAGCTGGCCTGGTTCACCTCAACACCGCTTTGGCCACCGAAGTGGGCTTGAATGCTGAAGAATTGAGCAGCACACAGGGTATTGATGTTCTCTCTGGCAACACGCCATTTCCAGGTTACCAAAGTAAAGCCAGCGTATATTGCGGGCACCAGTTCGGGCAATTTGTGCCACAGCTTGGCGACGGCCGCGCCTTGCTGATCGCCGAGATTCGCAAAGGCAAACAATACCGTCAGCTACAACTCAAAGGCGCTGGCCCCACCCCCTACTCCCGCCATGCCGATGGCCGTGCGGTGTTGCGTTCGTCTATTCGGGAATATCTTGCCTCAGAAGCCATGCATGCGCTTGGCATACCCACCACCCGCGCACTCAGCCTGACGGCGAGTGCGGACCCGGTATTTCGCGAAACCACGGAGACAGCCGCCATTGTGTGTCGTGTCAGCGAAAGCTTCATGCGCTTTGGCCATGTGGAATTTTTTTGCTACACCAACCAGCTCCAGGCGCTGCGAAACTTGCTGACCTGGCACATTGAGCAACATCATCCTGAAATCGACCTTGGTGATACGGAAGCCAGTTTCCATGCCGGTTTGCTTCAGTGGCTGGGTGTGGTCATCGCGCGCACTGCCCGCATGGTTGCCCAGTGGCAAGCCGTGGGTTTTTGCCATGGCGTGATGAACACAGACAACATGAGCCTTCTGGGTTTGACCATTGATTATGGCCCCTATGGTTTCATCGATGGTTTCGACATTGACCACATCTGCAACCATTCCGACCACCAGGGCCGCTACAGCTATCGCAACCAGCCCAGAATTGCCCATTGGAACTTATACGCACTGGCTCAAGCATTAAGCCCACTGATCCCCGACAGCAAAGAAACGCTTCAAAACCTGCTGGACAGCTTTGCCGATGCATTTCATGCCGAACACAGTGCTTTATTTGCGCGCAAACTGGGCCTGCCCAACGAGCAAGGCGATGCGGTGGACAGCCTGATTGAGAACACACTGAAATTCCTGCACGAACATTCACTCGATTTCACGCGGTTTTTCAGGTCAATTTCAGCGCTGAATCCAAGTGCTACCCATGAGGAAAACTTCGCCAGTTGGCAGAAAAGCGCCTTCTTCCCTTTGGCTTTGGGCGACGAGGCACAGGTGAACAACGCAAAACTGTGGCTTAAACAATGGCGAGAGGCGACAAACCGTCAAAACCTGGATATCCAGGCTTGGAAAAAGAAACTCGACCAGACCAACCCAGCCTTCGTGTTGCGCAACCATCTGCTTCAAAACGCCATTGAGCGGGCGCAGCAAGGCGAATTTACAGAGGTGAACCGATTGTTCACCGCATTGTCTGACCCCTACAATGCGGCGCAACTTCCAAATGAGTACACGGCACAGCCACCCGACTGGGCAAAATCATTGGTGCTGAGCTGTTCGTCATGAATTACGGAGACACGATCATGGTTGAAAAAGTTATCAAAACAGAGGCCCAGTGGCGCGAAGAACTCACGCCCACCAGCTTCGAAGTTACCCGCAAGAAAGGCACCGAGCGTGCGTTCACCGGGCAGTATTGGGATCACCACGAGCCCGGCATTTACCGTTGCATTTGCTGCGGAACCGCTTTGTTCGCATCCGACACCAAGTTCGATTCCGGCTGCGGCTGGCCCAGCTACTTCGCACCATTGAACCCCGACAATGTTGAAGAACACGTAGACCGCAGCTACGGCATGATTCGAACCGAAGTGACCTGTAAGATATGCGATTCGCATTTGGGGCATGTATTCGAGGACGGACCTGCCCCAACGGGCCTGCGCTACTGTATCAACTCGGTCAGTTTGGCGTTCGAGCCCTTTGCCTCTGACTCATCGGCGTAAAGCCCTGGCATAACCAAACTACAATTACTACATGAAACTGTTACTCGATTTTCTACCGATTGTTCTGTTCTTTGTCAGCTTCAAATGGGCTGGCAGCAACCCAGAACAGGCGCAATCCATGCTTGAACCCATATTGGGCAGCATTTCCAATGCGGAAGTACAAACTGCGCAATTGCCAATTTTGCTGGCCACGGTAGTCGCCATTGTGGCCACGGTGCTGCAAATTGTTTACCAAAAAGCCACCGGCAAAAAAGTGGAAAACATGCAATGGATCGGCCTGATCCTGATCGCGGTGTTTGGTGGCGCCACACTGGTTTTGCAAAATGAAACCTTCATCAAATGGAAGCCAACTGTGCTCTACCTCGCGATGGCAGCAGGCTTCCTGATCGCCTACGCCTTCAAGCGCAATCCTATTGAATTGATGATGAAAGGCCAGGTCGATCTTCCCGCCCCGGTTTGGGTCAATTTATTGTGGGCTTGGGTAGGCTTTTTTGTGGTGATGGCCGTTTTGAATATCGTGGTTGCCTACTCGTTCTCAACCGATGTGTGGGTAGACTTCAAATTGTTCGGCTCCTTGGGGGCCACTCTGATCTTCGTGTTTGGGCAAGGTTTTTACATGTCCAAACACATGAAGCAAACGAATGAACAAAGCAGCGAGGCCAAGTAAAACATGGTCACCAGTGAAGACATCAAACAGCGTCTTGAAACCGCACTCAATGCCAAAGTCGAAGTGGTTGATGAATCACATTTGCATGCAGGCCATGAAGGTGCGAAGTCTGGCGGTCGGCACTACCGGGTCAAACTGAAGTCTGCACGCTTCAATGGGCTAAGAACATTAGCGCGCCATCGTCTCGTGTATGATGCTTTGGCAGAATGGATGAAAAAAGAAATCCATGCTTTGGCTATAGATTCCACTGAGGACTCCACCGAAGGCTCCACAGGGAACTGAACAGAAGACGCGCACCGGGATTCGAGCCAAGCCCATTGTTTTAACTCTCTGAGACACAAGGTTATTTTGTTATGTTGAAAACCACCCTGAAAGCAACTTGCCTGGCCGCCGTATTGGTTCTGGGCAACCCCGTTTACGCCCAAAATGCCGCCGTGGTCAATGGTCAGTCCATCCCCAGCGCTTTGGTTGATTTCATCATGGCCGAGCAGGAAAAGCGCGGCCAGGCAGCCTCACCGGAAATGCGCGCTACCATTCGTCAAGAACTGATTAATCAGGAAGTGATGAAGCAGGAAGCCGTTAAAAAAGGTTTGGGAAGCAGCCCTGAAGTGAAGTACCAGGTGCAAATGATGAACCAGGCCATTTTGGCCAATGCCCTGCGTGAAGATTTTTACAAAAACACCAAGCTGACCGACAAGGAAGTTGAGACAGCTTACGCAGAAATCGCCAAAATGATGGGTGGCAGCGAATTCCGAGCCAGCCACATTCTGGTTGAGCAGGAGGCTGAGGCCAAAGCCATTATCGATCAGTTGGGCAAAGGCGGAAAGTTTGCAGACATCGCAAAAGCCAAGTCGAAAGATCCTGGCTCAGCGCCCAATGGTGGAGACCTGGACTGGGCCAACCCCAACAGCTTTGTACCCGAGTTTTCTCAAGCCATGGTAAGCCTGAAGAAAGGCGAATACACCAAGACGCCCGTGAAAAGCCAGTTTGGTTACCACGTTATTCTGTTGGCCGACACTCGCCAGGCCACACCACCCAAGCTTGAAGAAATTCGCCCACAACTTGAACAAAAAATGATTAATGACAAGTGGGAAGAATATCAAGGCAAGCTGTTGTCGAATGCCAAAGTAAAGTAATCAATAAACCCAAAAAAAGCCGCCAGTCGATTCACTGGCGGCTTTTTTATTTTTACCGAATTCACTCGTGCATCAGTGGTTCAATCTGCAGTTATTCATGCACTGGTAATCCTGTCGATGGCCGCCTGATACATATAACTTTGACGCAGACTTTCCCAATTCAGCGATTGCCCTGACAGCAGGCGACTCAATCGACGATTTCGCACTTCCATATTTTCATGAACTTCGGGTACCGGGTTATTTACCAAAGTGTCAATGTCGTCAAAGTTGTTGCAAGCAAGTACTGCATCACAACCCGCCCGCAAAGCGGCGCTGGCTCGGGCACGAATATCCCCTACACCGTGTGCACCCACCATATCCAGGTCGTCGCTGATCACTGCACCGTCAAAACTGAATTTCACCCTCAATACCTCTTGAATCCAGAAGCTGGAGAAACAAGCCGGCATTGGATCCACCTCGGAATACACCACATGCGCTGGCATGATGCTGGCCATATTCAAGGTCGAATTCAATTGGTACGACAGCGCATCCACCTTCAAAATTTCATTCGATGAGCGATTGTCGTGTGGCA
>JAHJCM010000092.1 GCA_018812945.1 Gammaproteobacteria bacterium
GCCTTGCGATGCCTGAGAACGACCCTCCTAAACTGCGGGTCGGGTTCGTTCTCTGTCGCTCCATTCTGGGCGACACCGGCCCTGCTCGGCACACAAGGGCAGGTTTTCTTGAAGGCGAGGCGATCGAAACACCGCCGCCGATTGGGCGATGAAATCAGCCGTGAGTTGCGTGGTCGTAGAAGGGAGTTGGCCGGGTGACTGGCGAGCTGAACTTGCAATGGGTCGCACGATGACCAGTCAGAAAAATTGCCGGCTTGGCGCGCCGAGACTAACGATCGCGCCCTGGCGCGAAAGCCAAGACCCGACCGTGACTTTTGGAGGGCTTGGCTTAGTGCAGGCTCAAGACGACAAGCCGAAATGCCAAGTTTTCGGGCAGCGGTGACCCTTCAAGTTCAGCTCCCAATAAACCAGTCCAGTGCGACACGAGCAATTCACGCCGAGTTGGCGAACGAATCAGCATCCCGATCGCCTACGCTCAACTCATTGAGTCATTCAACGCCGCCAACAACCTGGCCTCTGTCAAATCAGCATTACACAGCTCGATGAACTTGTACGCAAACGAGCGCAAGTAATGCCCCTTGCGAATGGCAATGCTGGTGGTGTTCATTGGCAAATCCGATTCAACATCAAGCACCGCCAGGCCGGTGTCTTTCACCGGGTTGTAGGCCATGCTGGCAATAATGCCTACACCCAGGCCCAGTTCCACATAGGTTTTGATCACATCCGCATCCAGTGCAGAAATGGCCACATCCAGTGTTAAACCCAGCTTGCGGAAAGTTTCGTCAATCTTGATTCGTCCGGTGAAACCCTCTTGATAGGTCACAATCGGATATTCAGCCACATCCTGCAAAGTGGGCTTGGCCAGTTTCAACAAAGGATGGCCTTGCTGCACCACCACCTGGTGCTTCCACTGGTAGTAAGGGAACGAGACCAAATCGTCGACATTACCGAGCACTTCCGTTGCGATGCCAATATCGGCCTGACCGTCCAGCAACATCTGGGTAATTTCCTTGGGGCTGCCTTGGTGCATGCGCAAGTGCACTTTCGGGAAAACTTTTTTGAACTCATTGACCACCGTGGGCAATGAATAACGGGCCTGCGTGTGCGTGGTGACCACGGTAAGCTGACCCACGTCGCGACTGCTGTATTGCTCAGCCAGGTTCTTGATGTTTTTCGCATCCAGCAACATGCGTTCAACCAGCACCAGCAACTCCTTTCCCGGGTCTGTCAAACCCATCAGGCGTTTGCCTTTGCGAATGAACAATTCCACACCCAGCTCTTCTTCGAGGTCACGAATGTGTTTCGAGACGCCAGGCTGCGAGGTGTACAAACTGTTGGCCACTTCAGTCAGGTTGTAACCCTGACGAACCGTTTCGCGAATAATGCGCAACTGCTGGAAATTCATGCGGCCCCCACCACGTCAAACACTTTCAAAGCTTTGGCTGAAAGCCGCACCAACTGGCCTTCCTGCAAGTTCAATTCCACTGCACGCTCGGCGCTAATTTCTACATCAAAATGCTGTGCAGGTTGCAAGTCAACGGAATCCAGTTCAACCCGGGTGTTCAAACCAAAGCGCAACACACGCACCACTTTGGCAGGTACCCCCAAAGAAAAATCAGGCTCAGTGTGAACGTCGATTTCATGTGGACGGGCAAACGCCAGCACATCGGCACCCTGTACGGCTTCGCCAGATCTGTTCAACACTGTACCGGAATGTGCCAGGTTCGACTCACCCACCTGAATACCATCGCCCAAGTGACGTGCCTTGAACAGATTGACCGAGCCCAAAAAACCGTACACAAAAGGCGTGGCCGGGTGTTGATAGACTTCCTCAGGTGTACCGATTTGCTCCACATTGCCCTGGTTCATCAATACAACCCGGTCAGCCACTTCCAACGCTTCTTCCTGGTCGTGCGTGACAAAAATTGAGGTGATGTGCAATTCATCGTGCAGGCGGCGCAACCAGCGGCGCAACTCCTTGCGCACCTTGGCATCCAGCGCGCCAAACGGTTCATCCAGCAGCAGTACCTTGGGCTCAACGGCCAATGCGCGGGCCAATGCAATTCGCTGACGTTGCCCGCCGCTGAGTTGTGAAGGAAACCGATCCGCCAGCCAATCCAGTTGAACCAATTTCAGAAGGCTGTGCACTTTTTCTGCGATTTCCGCCTTGCTGGGCCTTTCACTGCGAGGCTTCATGCGCATGCCGAATGCCACATTGTCAAACACAGTCATGTGCTTGAACAGCGCGTAATGCTGAAACACAAAGCCTACATTTCGATCTCGCACATGCGTGTCGGAGGTGTCTTCTCCATCCAGAATCACAGTGCCACTGTCAGCCTGTTCAAGGCCAGCGATGATGCGCAGCAACGTGGTTTTACCGCAGCCCGATGGCCCAAGCAGGGCAACCAGTTCGCCGCTGTTGAAATCGAGGCTGACATTGTTCAGGGCGGTGAAATCGCCAAACTGCTTGTGAATGTTTTTAACTTGAATGCTCATGATAATTCCTTCTTAGTGCACGCCCTGTTTGGCGGCTTGATGCTCAACCCAGGTTTTAATACCCAAGGTGATCAAGGCTAGAAACGCGAGAATCGAAGCCACGGCGAACGCAGCCGAAAACTGGTATTCGTTGTAGAGAATTTCGACGTGCAAGGGCAGCGTGTTGGTCTCCCCGCGAATGTGCCCCGAAACCACCGACACCGCACCAAACTCGCCCATGGCACGGGCATTACACAAAATAACGCCGTACAACAAACCCCACTTGATGTTGGGCAGGGTGACATGCCAGAAGGTTTGCCAGCCCCGCGCACCCAGCACCACGGCGGCCTCCTCTTCCTCTTTGCCCTGTGCTTCCATCAGAGGAATCAGCTCGCGAGCAATGAAAGGCACAGTGACAAATACCGTCGCCAACACGATGCCCGGTACCGCGAAAATGATACGGATCTCGTACTCGGCCAACAGGGGTGCAAACCAGCCCTGAGCGCCAAACAACAACACATATACCAGGCCAGCAATCACGGGGCTCACCGAGAAAGGCAAATCAATCAAGGTGATGAGCACCTGCTTGCCTCGAAACTCGAACTTCGCAATGGCCCAGGCAGCGGCTACACCAAACACCAGGTTCAAGGGCACCGCAATCGCTGCGGCCAACAAAGTCAGCTTTAAGGCGTATACAGCATCAGGCTCTTTGAGAGACTCCCAATACACGCCTACGCCCTGGCGGAATGCTTCCACGAATACTGCGAACAACGGCAGCAATAAAAAGAAACCAAAGAAAGCTACCCCCGTGCCAATCAAGGCCCACTTGACCCATGGCGTTTCCCGCGTGGCTGACGAGCTTTGAAGTTTCTCGGCGCGCGAGGTGTGAATGTGCAATGCAACAGCGCCCGACATTATTGAGTTCTCCCTGTGCGTTTGGCAGTCCAGGCTTGCAGGCCGTTGATGGCCAGCAACAAGATGAATGAAATGATCAACATGACCGATGCGATGGCAGTCGCGCCGGTGTAGTCGTATTGCTCGAGCTTGGTGATGATCATCAACGGAGTAATTTCAGACACATACGGAATGTTGCCGGCGATGAAAATAACCGAACCGTATTCACCCACTGCCCTCGCAAAGGCCAACGCGAAGCCCGTGAGCAAAGCTGGGAACACGATGGGCAAAATGACATGAAAAAACGTTTGCCAACGGTTCGCCCCAAGACTGCTTGCGGCCTCTTCCAATTCACTTTCCATGTCTTCCAGCACGGGCTGAACTGTGCGCACCACAAAGGGCAAACCAATAAACACCAGGGCCACCAAAATGCCAGGGGGTGCAAATGCCACTTTGATGCCCAACGGCTCCAGGTATTGCCCCACCCATCCGTTGCCGGCATACAAGGCAGTCAGTGCAATACCAGCAACCGCCGTGGGAAGGGCAAATGGAAGGTCAACCAGAGCATCCACGATTTTTCGACCAGGGAAGGTGTAGCGAACCAGTATCCAGGCCAATAACAGGCCAAACACCGCATTGATGCCGGCTGCCAACAGAGAGATTCCAAATGAAACCCGATAAGTTGCAACGATTCGGGGATCAGTCACCGTGCTCCAGAAATCGGCAAAGCTCATCTCGAATGTTTTGATGAACACCGCGGACAGCGGAATCAGGATAAGCAAAGAGAGATAGACGATGGCATAGCCCAGGGTGAGTTGAAACCCGGGCAGTACACGTTTGGTGGAGGAAGACGAAGCCACAATAGACCTTAACTTGTTCAATTTGAATACGAAGCAAGCAGTCTATTGGAGTGGCTTTAGATACTGAACGATTAAAAAGTTGGATCGATATAAGAAAAATTTATGATCCGACATGGGCTACAGAAGGTCGATGGAATTGCGCGTCAACTGGCGAATCTTCGCCAGTGCTGTGAAACGATTCTTGCTGACCTGGCTCTGCGCTTGAATTTGCCCCAAAGGAATGGCCTGAACCTGCTCTCTAAATTTGGCCACCAAACGAGGCAAGGCAGGCCAGGCGCCAAATCCCGACTCCACATTGATATGCCCTGCATTGCGCAAACAGGTAAAACGCAAACCCCAATGGTCTGCCCAGTATCGAGCATGAGTCAATTTTAGCCAAGGATCGTCCGAGCTCGCGATGAATACGCCCGGTACGCCCAAAGGTCGTGCAGGAATCGCACCGAGTAAAGTAGTGGGTGAAAGTTCTTGCGAAGTGATTAGCCCTGTTGCACTGAATCGCTGGGGAGATGCTGGCGCCACCAAAATGACCCCAGCCACCTTGGTTTCGTTGTCCGCAATCGCAACCACGCTGGCCAGACAGCCAAAACTGTGGGCGGTCAGGATCACGCTACCCGCCTCGTCTCGAATGTTGTTTCGAATTGCATCAGCCCACGCTGCGACCACCGGTTTGTTGAAGTCAATCCCGCTTACCCTTCGGCAATTTGGAATTTCCTTCTCTGCCCAGGTTTGCCAGTGGTCTGGGCCACTGCCATTCAAGCTGGGCACGGTGATGCAAGTGGGCGCAAGCACGGTCAATACTCCCGACCATTAACGCTTGAAGATTTGATCGAAAACCCCACCGTCTTCAAAGTGGGTTTTCTGGGCTTTCTGCCAACCACCAAACACTTCGTCGATGGTGAATAGTTTCACTTTGGGGAAACGATTCAAGTCTGCCTTGTTGGCCACCAGTTCGGGCTTGTTGGGACGGTAATAGTTTGCCGCTGCAATTTGTTGCCCAACGGGAGAGTACAGATAATCAAGGTAGGCTTGCGCAACTACAGTTGTACCTTTTCTGTCCGCATTTCCTTTCACCACTGCAACGGGTGGCTCTGCCAAAATCGAGACCGAGGGCACAATGATTTCAAACTTGTCCTTACCCAATTCATTGATGGCCAGGAACGCTTCGTTTTCCCAGGAAATAAACACATCACCAATATTTCTTTGCACGAAAGTATTGGTTGACCCACGCGCACCAGAATCCAGCACCGGCACGTTTTTGTACAGGGTCGTCACGAAATCTTTGGCTTTGGCTTCAGTACCACCCGGCTTTTTCAAGGCATAGCCCCACGCAGCCAAGTAGTTCCAGCGTGCACCGCCCGAGGTTTTCGGGTTAGGCGTAATCACTTGAATGCCGGGCTTGACCAAATCATCCCAATCCTTGATGTTCTTTGGGTTGCCTTTGCGAACCAGGAACACAATGGTTGAGGTGTAAGGCGAACTGTTGTTGGACAGCTTCTTTTGCCAGTCCGCCGGAATCTTGCCTGTTTTTTCAGCAATCGCATCAATGTCGTAGGCCAAGGCCAGCGTGACTACATCCGCCTCCAAACCATCAATCACTGCGCGGGCCTGCTTACCCGCACCGCCGTGACTTTGCTTGATAGTCACGGTTTCACCAGTTTTTTCTTTCCAGTATTTGGCAAATGCCGGATTGAACTCCTGGTACAACTCGCGAGTTGGGTCATAGGACACGTTAAGCAATTCAACGTTGGCCCATGCGGTGGAGGAGATCGCCAGGGCCGCAGTTAGCCCCAAGGTTTTTTTGATCAGAGCGGCAAAATTCATGATGTAATCCTTCAGAGTGTTCTTGATGTGGACACATCTTAGGGATCGGGCTTTGCGCTGTGAACGAAGAAAAACTTCTTTGCTTATCAGATTCTTCATCAGCTCGAATGCGTGATCATTCGCTGAATTCATCGAAGCCCAATCGGCTTGGGTTCCGATCTCTCGCCCGTCGGTTAACTGCCCGATCGGCTTGGGTTCCGATCTCTCGCCAGAAAACCTGTTGATCCCTTGCTGAGCCTTGCGATGCCTGAGAACGACCCTCCTAAACTGCGGGTCGGGTTCGTTCTCTGTCGCTCCATTCTGGGCGACACCGGCCCTGCTCGGCACACAAGGGCAGGTTTTCTTGAAGGCGAGGCGATCGAAACACCGCCGCCGA
>JAHJCM010000093.1 GCA_018812945.1 Gammaproteobacteria bacterium
CCCATAACCAAGCCGAGAACCCAAACAAATAGAACAACACGTCAGCGACATAGGCACCCAATATACCGCCTCGGTTTTGTAGTTGCTCGTTTTGAGTGACGTGCGACCAACTGGGGTCGTTAGGGTTCCAACTAAAAAGAACGAGCGTGAGCCAAGCCGCTAGGGCAAAAAACAAAACCCATCGAGCTTCTTTTAAAAAACCCAGCACTTTTAACTGCATCGGTGAGGGACCATTTCGGGTATTACGCGAGGCCCGAGCGGAACGCGGGGCTACTGATGAGGCTTTAGACATATGAGCATTATAATTTGTGTATTCCCGATTGGGTCAAATACGAGGTTAATCGTTATTATGTCGACTGAACGCCACGCAAAAGTTATGATTTTAGGCTCAGGTCCTGCTGGGTATTCAGCAGCGGTTTATGCTGCCCGTGCCAATTTAAAGCCCGTTTTAATTACCGGTATAGCGCAAGGTGGCCAACTGATGACCACCACAGACGTGGACAACTGGCCAGCCGACGCCGAAGGCGTGCAAGGCCCGGACCTGATGAGCCGCTTTTTGGCCCATGCCGAGCGTTTTAATACCGAAATCATTTTTGATCACATTCACACGGTTGAACTGCAACAACGTCCATTCACGCTAAAAGGTGACTCGGGCGTGTACACCTGCGATGCGTTGATTATTGCAACAGGCGCCAGTGCCATGTATTTGGGCTTGCCTTCTGAGGAAGAGTTTGCGGGCAAAGGCGTGTCTGCATGTGCCACTTGTGACGGATTTTTCTATCGCAATCAGGAAGTGTGCGTGGTGGGTGGTGGCAACACCGCAGTTGAGGAAGCGCTGTACCTGAGCAACATTGCCAAAAAGGTCACCGTGATTCACCGCCGCGACAAGTTCAAGGCTGAAGCCATCTTGATCGACAAGATGATGGACAAGGTGAAGGAAGGCAAAATCGAGCTGAAAACGGATTACACGCTGGATGAAGTACTGGGCAATGAAATGGGTGTGAATGGCGCTCGTATTAAATCCACAAAAACTGGTGAAACCCAGGACTTGGCGCTTCAGGGCGTATTTATCGCGATTGGCCACAAGCCCAATACCGCTATCTTTGAAGGTCAGATCGACATGAAGAACGGGTACATCACCACCCGAAGCGGTTTGAACGGCTTGGCGACCATGACCAGCATCGAAGGCGTTTTTGCGGCTGGCGACGTACAAGACCATGTGTACCGCCAAGCAATTACCAGCGCAGGCACAGGTTGCATGGCTGCACTTGACGCACAGCGCTGGCTGGAAGCTCAAGAAGGCTGACAAGAGCCCCTTTAAGAAGTGCTGCATTGAAAAAGCTGACTTCCATGGCAGATCTTGAAGGCGTCAGGCGCTCGCTCAAAGAGCAGCGCCTGGAGGCTGAACGCCAGGAGAAAATCAAAGCGGCTGAACTCAAAAAGCTGCAGGATGAGGCGAACCTGTTTAAGAAACTGGTTCGCGATGTCACCCCGCTGCCCAACACCAATCTGAAAATTCACGAACTGGAAAAACCAGCCCCAATTGCCCGGCAGCGCGAGCTTGATGATGAAGCTGTGCTGTGGGAAAGCATTTCCGATGAAATGGATGTTGAGCGGTTTCTGGAAACCGACGACAAACTGTCCTATCGCCGCAATGGCGTTGGCGTAGAAGCCCTGAAGAAACTGCGCAAAGGGCAATGGGTTATTCAGGCCCAAATTGATTTGCATGGGCTGCGCTCGGATGAAGCACGTACTGCCGTGGGTGAATTTTTGCGATCCAGCGTAAAACATGACATTCGTTGTGTCAGAATCATTCACGGCAAGGGCTTGGGTTCGATTGGCAAAGAACCCGTGCTGAAAGAAAAAGTAAAACGCTGGCTGGTGCAAAAAGACGAAGTGCTTGCTTTTTGCCAAGCCCCACCCCGAGACGGTGGCGCAGGCGCCCTGCTGGTGATACTCAAAGCCCGACAATAACAAGACACACCACGGAGACAGCACAGATGAAAGCTGCGAGCAACCCCATTGAATGGCAACAAGGTTTTGCCAAATCCAGCATTACTGGGCTGA
This sequence comes from Gammaproteobacteria bacterium, assembly GCA_018812945.1. Lineage (GTDB taxonomy): Bacteria > Pseudomonadota > Gammaproteobacteria > Burkholderiales > Burkholderiaceae_B > Limnobacter. The sequence goes on from JAHJCM010000093.1 coordinate 2,068, forward strand.
ATATGGCCTGGGAAAGTGCCGGCCCTGCCGATGGCGAGACTATTTTCATGGTGGCGGGCCTAGGCTGCCAACTGACCATGTGGAACGATGAGTTTTGCTCACCTTTGTTGCAGCGAGGCTACCGACTGGTTCGGTTTGACAACCGCGACATTGGCTTGACTGATCAACACCCGACCAGCATGAAAGTGAACGTACCAGCCACATTCATTCGCAACAAGCTGGGCCTGCAAACACCCACCAATTACAAGCTGGATACCATGGCCAACGATGCAATTGGTCTGATTGATGCACTTGAATTAAAGCGCCCTCACCTGCTCGGTATTTCGATGGGCGGCATGATTTCGCAAATCGTGGCGGCAAAGGCTCCCGAGAAAATAGGAAAGCTGGTCACCTTGATGTCGAGTACCAACAACCCGAAGTTGCCGATGCCCACACCGAACGTGTTGCACAACATGTTCTTGAAGAAACCAAAAAGCCAGAAAATTGACGACGTGGTGGCGCATGTGGAACGGGTTTTTACTGCCATTGGAAGCCCCGGCTATCCGCCCGACCCATTGAAGTTGAGGGAGCGTGCCCGCAAATCGTACAACCGAGCCTACAAACCGGCGGGTGTGCTGCGGCAAACCCACTGCGTGGTGGCCACAGGTTCGATCGAGGATTACACACGGGAAATCAAAGTACCCACTTGCGTGATCCATGGGCTGGATGATCCATTGTTGAAAAAGGCATGTTCTGAACGAATCGCCAGACTGGTGCCCAATTCAAGACTCCATTTGATCAAAGGGTTGGGGCATGATTTGCCAGAACCTCTGGCACCCACCTTTGCGGAAATCATTCACAGCCATTTGGGTTAGCAATCCGCTAAACCAAGCGCTGTAAAAAAAGCCCAAGTGAAAAACCTGGGCTTTTTTTTCATTAAATTGCTGCTTCGCCTTGTTCACCCGTGCGAATGCGAATCACGCGCTCAACGTCGGTCACGAAAATTTTGCCATCGCCAATTTTGTTGGTTCTAGCGGCGTTTTGAATAGCATCAATGGCTTGATCAACCAGCTTGTCTTCAATCACCAGTTCAATTTTTACCTTGGGTAGAAAATCAACCACATACTCGGCACCACGGTACAACTCAGTGTGACCACGCTGACGACCAAAGCCTTTCACTTCGGTCACGGTGAGGCCGGTTACACCCACTTCCGACAATGCCTCACGTACTTCATCCAGTTTGAACGGCTTGATAATTGCGCTGACCAGTTTCATTCTTGGAATCCTTCTAGATCGTTGAATTTTGATGTTATGGGATAGCGCCAGTCGCGACCAAATGCTCGGTGCGTGACCCGAATACCCACGGGCGCCTGTCTTCTTTTGTATTCGTTGATACGGAGCAGTTTAACAGCCTTAAACACATCTTCTTTCTGAAAGCCGCTGGCAATGATGTTTTCAACTGATTCGTCTTTTTCCATGTAGCGGGCCAAAATGGCGTCAAGTACATCATAGGGTGGCAAGCTGTCCTGATCCACTTGATCGGGTCGCAATTCAGCTGACGGAGGGCGCGTAATGATTCGGGTCGGAATGATTTCAGACAGGCTGTTGCGATATTCACAAAGCTGATACACCAGGGTTTTGAATATGTCTTTGATCACCGCGAAGCCACCCGCCATGTCGCCATACAAAGTGCAATAACCGGTGGCCATTTCACTTTTGTTGCCAGTGGTTAACACAATGCGGCCGGTTTTGTTAGAAATAGCCATAAGCATGGTGCCGCGAATACGAGCTTGCAGGTTTTCCTCGGTGGTATCTGCCGCCAAGCCCTTGAACAAGGGAGCCAGGCTTGAGTCAAAGGCCCTCATGCAGTCCTGGATGGAAATTTCGTCGTACTGAATCCCCAGGCGCTTGACCATGTCGCGAGAATCATCCAGCGAGATATCGGCAGTGTATGGCGAAGGCATCATCACGGCGCGCACTTTGTCAGCGCCCAAAGCATCCACTGCAATCGCCAGGGTAATTGCAGAATCAACACCACCTGACAAGCCGATAATCGCGCCGGGAAAGCGGTTCTTTGTGACGTAGTCGTGTACACCCATTTTCAGGGCTTCATACACCTGCGCAGTCCGTTCAAGCTCGGACACGCATGGCTGGTGGGCCTCCAGCACAATAGGCTCGCCAGGGCTTGCAACTGCGTCAAGCATGGCAAGCGCCTCTTGAAACTGAGGCAAGCGCATTGCCACATGCTGCTTTCCGTCCATGGCAAAAGATGCGCCATCAAAAACCAGCTCGTCTTGCCCACCCAGCATGTTGGCATAGACAATCGCCATGCCAGTTTCCTGAACACGCTTGGCCACCATGGACTGACGAATGGTTTGTTTGCCCATGTGGTAAGGCGAAGCATTGGGCACCAGCAGCACTTCAGCGCCCGCTGCCGCCGCGGCCTCGGGTGCGTAGCGATTCCAGGTGTCCTCACAAATATTCAAACCGAAACGAATGCCATCCACTTCAAACACCAAGGGGCGATTGTCGGGGGTGAAATAGCGTTGCTCATCGAATACTTCACGGTTGGGCAAATCGTGCTTGTGGTACATGCCCACAACTTGGCCCTTGTAAAGCACAGAGGCTGCATTGAACAGCTCGCCTTCGCGACTTACAGGGTGACCTACCACGACATACAAATCAAGCGCTGCAAGTTCCTGGCGCAGGTGCTCGAAAGCCGTGTCTGTTTGACGCTGAAACGAAGGACGCAAAAGCAAGTCTTCAGGAGGGTAACCAGTGATGGAAAGCTCGGGGGTAAGAAGAATTCGTACGCCTTGTGCGGCGGCTTTGTGCGCGTATTCAAGAATTTTCGCGCAATTGCCTTTTAAATCGCCCACAGTCAGGTTTAACTGCGCAATGGCCAATCGGACTCGGGATAAACTCACTGGGTACCTGCATAGTAGTTGTCGCCTTTATGAATTATCGCATGCAGATTTGCCAATCCATTGGCGAGATCGCACAAGCTGAATGGAATTCACTTGTGTGCAAATGCAATGGTGGTGTGCTTCACCCCGC
>JAHJCM010000094.1 GCA_018812945.1 Gammaproteobacteria bacterium
CAAAGATGAGCCCAGCGACAAAGACATTTACAACATTGGCTGCGTGGCCAATGTGCTGCAAATGCTGAAATTGCCCGACGGCACTGTGAAGGTATTGGTAGAAGGTGTGCAGCGTGCGCGCCTGACCAAGGTAAGCGACGAGGGTACACACTTTGCGGCCACAGCCTTGCCTTTGCTGCCCGATCCTTCACAAAGCCCCGAAACGGAGGCCATGAAGCGTGCCGTGATGGCGCAGTTCGATTCCTATGTGAAATTGAACAAAAAAATTCCACCGGAAATTTTGACATCGCTGGCCAGCATTGAAGACATCGGTCGCTTGGCCGATACTATTGTCAGCCACTTGCCATTGAAGCTCGAGCAGAAGCAGTCCATTCTGGAAACCTTCAGCATTGCACAGCGCCTGGAAGCTTTGCTTTCTCAACTCGAAACCGAGATCGACATTCTTCAAGTTGAAAAGCGCATTCGCGGTCGTGTGAAGCGCCAAATGGAAAAAAGCCAGCGCGAGTACTACCTGAACGAGCAGGTCAAAGCCATCCAGAAAGAACTGGGTGAGGGCGAAGATGGTGCGGACATGGAGGAGCTTGAAAAGCGAATCAAGGCCGCCCGCATGCCCAAGGAAGCCCTGAAAAAAGCTGAAGCCGAATTGAAGAAGCTGAAGTTGATGTCACCGATGTCGGCTGAAGCTACGGTAATTCGCAATTACATCGACGTGCTAGTGGGTTTGCCCTGGAAGAAAAAAACCAAAATCAATAATGATTTGGCCAATGCCGAGAAGGTGTTGGACGAAGACCATTATGGTTTGGAAAAAGTCAAAGAGCGCATTGTTGAATACCTCGCGGTACAACAGCGTGTGGACAAACTCAAGGCCCCAATTCTGTGCCTGGTGGGCCCTCCCGGGGTTGGTAAAACATCGCTGGGCCAATCTGTGGCCAAGGCGACCAACCGCAAGTTTGTTCGCATGGCCTTGGGTGGTGTGCGCGACGAGGCTGAAATTCGTGGCCACCGCAAAACCTACATTGGTTCTATGCCAGGCAAGGTCTTGAACAGCATTACGAAAGTGGGTGTTCGCAATCCGCTGTTTTTGCTGGATGAGATCGACAAGATGGGCCAGGACTTCCGTGGCGACCCTGCATCGGCTTTGCTCGAGGTGCTTGATCCTGAGCAGAACAGCACATTTGTGGACCATTACGTTGAAGTGGAATACGACTTGAGCGACGTGATGTTTGTGGCCACTGCGAACTCGCTAAACATTCCGCATGCCTTGTTGGACCGGATGGAAGTAATTCGCTTGAGCGGATACACCGAAGACGAGAAAGTGAACATCACGCAAAAGTATTTGCTGCCCAAGCAGTTGAAAAACAACGGCGTGAAAGACGAAGAGCTGAGTGTTTCCGAAGCAGCCATTCGCGATGTGATTCGCTACTACACTCGTGAGGCCGGTGTGCGTGGTCTTGAGCGTGAAATGTCCAAAATTTGCCGCAAGGTTGTGCGCCAAATGGTGTTGGGCAAAAACGAAAAGAAAGTGCAGGTTACACCCAAGAACCTCGATAAGTTTTTGGGCGTCCGTCGCTTCAATTTCGGCATGGCCGAGAAAGAAAACCAAGTGGGTCAGGTCACTGGTTTGGCATGGACGGAGGTGGGCGGTGAATTGCTGACCATTGAAACTGTGTCCATGCCAGGCAAGGGCAATGTCATCCGCACAGGTTCTCTCGGTGATGTGATGAAAGAATCGGTGGAGGCTGCCCGTTCAGTGGTGCGCGCACGCGCGAATCGATTGGGAATTCGCAACGATGCTTTCGAGAAGCGCGACATTTACGTGCATGTACCTGAAGGCGCGACACCGAAAGATGGGCCATCAGCCGGTATTGCGATGACCACTGCATTGGTGTCGACTTTGACGAACATGCCAGTGCGTTCTGACGTTGCAATGACTGGTGAAATTACTCTTCGTGGCGAAGTTTTGGGTATCGGTGGCTTGAAAGAGAAGCTGCTTGCTGCTCACCGCGGTGGCATTAAAACAGTGCTGATTCCCGAAGAAAACGTGAAGGATTTGGCAGAAATTCCTGCCAATGTGAAGAATAGTTTGGAGATTATTCCGGTGAAATGGATTGATCAAGTGCTGCAACATGCCTTGGAATCGCTACCAGAGCCAGTCTCCGAGCCGGCTGAGGTAATTGGGGGCAAAGCTGATGAGGCTGCTGCAAACCCAAGTGTAAAGCACTGATATCAATCGGTATTTTGAACAAGCCTCCGCACGAAAATGCGGAGGTTTTTTTTTGTGCATCGCGGAAACCCGCACCAGGCCTTAAAAATAAGGGTTATCCGCCCGCAAAATGTGTTGACAGCTAGGTTTCAGCCATGTCTAAATTAAGAACTGGAAGCAACGTGGTGCCTGTTTTTGGGCACTTTTTATTTGTCACCATGAGGGGGCTTTTTACA
>JAHJCM010000095.1 GCA_018812945.1 Gammaproteobacteria bacterium
GCCTTGCGATGCCTGAGAACGACCCTCCTAAACTGCGGGTCGGGTTCGTTCTCTGTCGCTCCATTCTGGGCGACACCGGCCCTGCTCGGCACACAAGGGCAGGTTTTCTTGAAGGCGAGGCGATCGAAACACCGCCGCCGAATGGGCGCAGAACACAGCCGTGAGTCCCTTGGAGGTGGAGATTCGGCCGGTGCCGGTTTAAGCCAACTCGGCAATGGGATTGCTTGGGGCGCACTTCAAGAAAACCGCCACGTTTGAGTGGATTCGCAGCGGTCGGCGACAAGCCGACACCGAGACTCGGCCCGCCCTTTTGCCGAGCGAGGTGAGCAAGAATCCATTCAAAAAGGGATCAAGCGGTTTTCTGTGCGGAACAAGTAACCCATGCCGAGTGGGCTACCAATAGCAGCGGTGACAGTTCAAGTTTGGCTCCCTAGTCACCGGCCCCGTGCGAGACAAGCACAACAGCAGCCGCGAACCTTCAAGTTCAGATCAAAAGTTACCTTCGGGTGACGTAAACACCCCGCCATCACAGTTTTGTCATCAATTTTCCGCCACAAATATTTCACCAAAGTCAATTTCTTTTGAAAATCATCAACTTAACCCAATAATATCGCAGCAAAGTGAGTTTTTTACGCATCTTTTGTAAGTAATGTGCGAATTGCGATGATTAATCAATCTCTGTTGTTATTACGCAGGCAGCGCAGATTGCCTACAGAAAACTAATAACTATTTTTAATCATTTCAAATGACGGAGAAAGCATGGCCCTAGACGAATTGAAGAACGGCATTAGTGCCGTACCAGTAGCTGGCGAAATTCTGGCTGGCGTATTGGACACCTTTGCTGGCTCGCTGCCAGCCGCCCCCGAACTGCCTGGCTTGGACGCCATTCCCGGTTTGGACGCATTGCCCATTCCTACAGACAGCCTGCCAGGACTAGACTCCCTGACTGGTCTGCTGGACGGTGGCTTGCCAACACCGCCAGCCGGTATTCCCGGATTGGATTCCATTCCTGGCTTGGACGCACTGCCACTGCCAACCGACGGCGCCCCAAGCCTAGACACACTCACTGACCTGCTCGGTGGTGGTTTGCCCGATGCGCCAGCACTGCCCGGTTTGGATGCAATCCCTGGTCTGGACGCGATTCCTGGCCTCGATGCACTGCCAATTCCAACAGACGGCCTGCCAGGCCTGGACTCGTTGACCGGTCTGCTCGGCGGTGGTTTGCCCAGCCTGCCCGGTGGTGGTGACACAGGCGGTGGCCTGCCTGCAAGCCCCATCAGCTTTGAAGACGGCACACTGACCCTGGCCTTGCCAGAAGGCCTGCCAATTTCAGCATCTGTGAGCATCAGTGGCCTGGAAGTGCCTGAAGCAGGCTTGCCCCTGCCTGCCTAAGCTTTAGGCAACAGCAGTTCTTGACACCACACAGTGGTTTAGCCAGCCTTCGGGCTGGCTTTTTTATGACTGCCCGCTTTTAATCGCAAGAGCCCGGTCATAAACCGAGTTCTTTGCCATGCCAGTGGCTTTCACCACCAGCGCCACTGCCGTCTTCAGCGGCAACTCGGCCAATAACAAGGCAAGCCAGGTGTCCAAATCTGCACTGGCCTGCGCCGCTTGTGAATCATGGTCAGAAATCTGGTTACCGCCAATCACCCATGCCCATTCGCCTCGCTCGGCGTTGGCATCTTGCCGCACCTGCTCAAACACCTGCTCGCCACTGCCCCGGTAAAAAGTTTCAAACTGTTTGGTCAACTCGCGCCCAGCACACATGTCACGCCCACCCATGCCAAGGCTTTCAAGATCATCCACCAGTTGCATCACGCGGTGGGGCGCTTCAAACAGCACTTGGGGCTCAGGGCAAGCCAGCCAGGTTTTCAAATCATCCAAGCGGTTTTTTCCTTTGGCTGGCAAAAATCCACGAAAGGTAAAAGCGCCATCCACCAAACCGCTCGCGGCCACCACAGCCAACACACTGCTGGCACCAGGCACCGGCACCACAGTAAACCCGGCCTCGGCCACACAGCGAACCACCACCGCGCCAGGATCCGACACAGCTGGCGTGCCCGCATCACTCACCAACGCCACCGATTCGCCACGCTGCAAACAAGCCAGCACCCCCTGCGCGCTCTCGCGTTCATTGTGAGCATGGTGCGCCATCAGCGGCTTTTTGATACCCAGTGCATCCAGCATGCGGGCGGTGTTGCGGGTGTCCTCTGCGGCAATTCGATCCACCTGCTCCAACACTGCGCGAGCTCGAAGACTAAGGTCACCCATATTGCCGATGGGGGTTGCCACCACATAGAGGGAAGGTTCTCGCCTTGTTTCACTCCTCGCATCAGAATTCACAGCATCGTTCATTCCATTTCCTTCACCGGCGTTCTGCATGGCGCTCAAATTCAAATCCAAAGTTCCTGAATTGTCCGGCATTCCGTGGACCACGCGCAAACTACGTTCACCAAAAACCAAAATTCCATGGCTTGCACCCAAAGAAAAACGCAACGCAGAGAGCAAATCAGCTCCCGAACACAAACTTGCCTTGCTGGCTGAGGGGCAACTGGCGGAAACCCAAGCCTTGCGCTTTCTGGAACAACACGGATTAATCCTGGTGGCCCGAAACCACCGGTGCCGCTGCGGTGAAATTGATTTGATCATGGCGCAAGGCAACACCGCAGTCGTTGTGGAAGTTCGGCTTCGCAACAACAGCCGCCATGGCAGCGCGCTCGAGAGTATTTCCAGTCACAAACAGGCCCGCGTGTCGCGTTGCGCCAAGCTGTGGTGGGTGCAGCAGGGTCAACGCAAGTTCACGCACCTGCGTTTTGATGTGGTCGCACTGGAAAACGGCACTGAACCACAGTGGGTGCAAAATGCGTGGCAAATCAGCAACTAAAGCGGAATCAAACCGCTGCGCCATGCAAATCGCCTGCAACGGGGTCACCTATAATAGAAGGCTCGAGATAACTGCCAGAAGGCCTGTCGCCATGGACTTGATCACACGCATTACCCAACAATTTGACGAAAGCATTGCCGCCAAACAGGCCGCCACCGAAGAGCTGGCCGGGCCCATTTCCGAGGCAATCGAACTCATGGTGAATGCACTCACCAATGGTGGCAAGGTACTGGCCTGTGGCAACGGTGGCTCGGCAGGCGATTGCCAACACTTTGCGGCTGAACTGGTAGGCAGGTTCGAGCGCGAGCGCCCCGGCCTGGCGGCCATTGCACTCACCACCGATTCATCGGCGATCACCGCGATTGGCAACGACTACAGTTTCAATGAAATTTTTTCAAAGCAGGTGGCGGCCATTGGCCAACCTGGTGATGTGTTGCTGGCCATTTCAACCAGCGGCAACTCGAAGAACGTACAACTGGCCATCGAGGCCGCACACGCTCGCGACATGACCATTGTTGCGCTCACCGGCAAGGGCGGCGGCCAAATGGTGCACCAGCTGAAAGAAGGCGATGTGCATGTGTGCGTGCCGCACAACCGCACTGCCCGCATTCAGGAAATACATTTGTTGGCGATCCATTGCATTTGCGATGGCATCGACCTGAGTTTACTTGGAGAAGAAGAAAATGAGTCGTAACCCCCAGTTTTTCACCCGCACGCGTTCTTCCGCCATCAGTGCAGTATTGGTAGCCACACTGGCAGCCCCGCTACTGGGTGGCTGTTTTGCTGGCGCAGTGGCTGGCATCACCGCTGGTTCACTGGCAGCGGCCGACCGCCGCACCGTGGGCACTCAAGTTGAAGACCGCACCTTACAGGTCAAAGCTGAAAGCGCCATTCGCGAAAGTTTTGGCGAAAACGTGCACGTCAACGCCACTGTATACAACCGTCAAATCCTTCTGACAGGTGAAGCACCCGATGACACCACCCGCGCACAAGTCGAGGCTCGTGTTTCCACGCTGCCCAACATTCGCCTGATCGTGAACGACATTCAAGTGGGCTTCAAAAGCTCCTTGTCAGCGCGCTCCAACGACGTATTCATCACCGGCAAGGTCAAAGCCTCCCTGCTGGATGCACAAGACATTTTTGCCAACTCATTCAAAGTCACCACCGAAGCAGGTGTTGTGTACCTGATGGGCCTGGTCACTGAACGTGAAGCCAACCGTGCAGCCTCCATCGCAGCAGGTGTACCTGGCGTGGTGAAGGTGGTCAAGGTGCTTGAATTGATTTCTGAAGCTGAACTTTCACGCCTGTCGGCCACTCCAAACAACGGAAGTGCGCCCGTGGAAAACGGCCCGCGTTAATCAGTTCAACCAACAAAACCGGCAATGATCAAAAAATTTCTTACCCTGTTTTCAACCCTTGCGGTGGTCAGCATGCTGGCCGCCTGCGGGGGCGACAAAGCACCTCAAGTGGATTACGTCACCATTCAAGGCCAAACCATTACACCGGCCGATTACCAGGGCCAGGTAATGCTGGTGAACTTTTGGGCAACCAGTTGCACCACTTGCGTGAAAGAAATGCCCGACATTGTCGACACTCACAACAAGTTCAAAGACCAAGGCTTCAGAACCATTGCGGTGGCCATGAGCTACGACCGGCCCGATTACGTAGTGAATTTCGCGGAAACCCGCAAGCTGCCATTTGATGTGGCGCTGGATGTGAACGGCAATATTGCGAAAGCCTTCAAAGATGTAAAAATTACGCCAACTACCTATGTAATCAATCGCAAAGGCGAGATCATCAAAACCTATGTGGGTGAGCCCGATTTTTCTGCCTTGCACCAGTTGATCGAAAAATCCTTGGCTGAGAAGGTTTAAGCCTGCTGGCGATCACCGGCCCTATTCTTCACCCCATTTGAAATCATCCATCACGCGGCGGTCCCGCTTGGTGGGCCTTGCCTTAATCTCCAAGGCGGGGTCTTTCATCAACTTGCGGTTGGCCGCCCGCTCGGCACGCTTTTTCGCACTTTCCATGGTTTCCTCATACAGGCCCTGTGCAATGGTGGCACTACCGCGCTTGTCGCCCAAGCCCTTTACCACCAGCACCATGTCATCCCAACCCACAGGCACGGTGAGCACATCGCCCACCTGCACACCATAAGCAGGTTTCACACGCTCATCGTTGCACTTCACCTTGCCACCTTCCACCACCTCGGTGGCCAGCGAACGGGTTTTGAAAAAACGGGCGGCCCACAACCATTTGTCAATGCGCACTTTGGCACCCGGCGCTGAAAAATCGGTTTTGCCATTCGGTGTTTTTGCGGGTTCGGGGTTTCTGTTTTTACTGCGGCTCAAACTGACTCCATCGTGGATTACCACACTGGTTGGCCTACCTTGCTTCAGGTAGCCTTTGTGGCTTCCATGAATTCAAACAAGGACAGGCTGTGAAACACTCCATCGCAATTATTCCCGGCGACGGCATCGGTCAGGAAATTATGCCAGAAGCGCTGAAGGTGCTGGCTTGGGCGGAAAAAACCCATGGTATTGCGCTGGAGTTGCATCACAAAGACTGGGCACACTGCAATTACTACCTGGAACACGGCAGCATGATGCCCGAAGACTGGAAGCCCCAACTCGAGGCCTGCGAAGCCATTCTGTTCGGCGCGGTGGGCATGCCCCACCTGGTGCCCGATCATATTTCCCTGTGGGGATCACTGCTGCGTTACCGCCGCGAATTTGATCAGTACGTGAACCTGCGCCCCGTGAAATTACTGCCTGGCGCACCCTGCCCCTTGGCCAACAAAAAGCCGGGCGACATCGACTTCGTGGTGGTTCGGGAAAACACCGAAGGCGAATACTCGGCCGTGGGTGGCCGCATGTTTGAAGGCACTGACCGTGAAATTGTGCTGCAAGAAAGCGTGTTTACCCGCCACGGTGTCGACCGTGTGCTGAAGTTCGCATTTGAAATGGCGCAAAACCGGCCTCGCAAAAAACTGACTGCCGCCACCAAAAGTAACGGCATTGCAATCAGCATGCCCTACTGGGATGAGCGCGTTGACAACATGGCCAAAGGCTACCCTGAGGTGGCCTACGACAAACAACACGTGGACATTCTGGCCGCCCGGTTCGTGATGCAACCTGAGCGTTTTGATGTGGTTGTGGCCAGCAACCTGTTCGGCGACATTCTCAGCGACCTGGGGCCAGCTTGCACCGGCACCATTGGCCTGGCGCCCTCGGCCAACCTGAACCCGGACCGCACGTTCCCGTCGCTGTTTGAACCCGTGCATGGTTCAGCGCCAGACATCGCTGGCAAAGGGATTGCCAACCCGATCGCCATGATTTGGTCGGCCGCCCTGATGATCCAGTTTCTGGGAGATAGCCCGGCAGTGGTGGCAGCGGGTCGCCAAACCCGCTACCAGCTGGCCCACGACCAAATTCTGGCTGCCATTGAAGCGGTGCTGGAAAGCGGTGACCCTAGCGTGCTGACAGGTGACTTGAAAGGAAAGGGAACCACCAAAACCCTGGGCGATGCCATTGTCAGAGCGTTGGGCTAACACCCGGCTTTGAGCAATTAGTTCGCCCCGTTCTTGGCCAGGTACCAACCTGTGTGAGTGGGGCGAAGGGCCATTTCAATCACAAAACTGGGCTGCAATGTACCTGCGATTGCAGTGCCCGTACTCAAGGTAAACACAGAGGGGTCGAACGACTCGACCTTCAGGTTCTTGAAGTGGTTCAACATGTGGGCGTCTTTCAAGCTGGCTTCGAAACGTGCTGAAACCGCGTCTTCCTGGCCAAATGGCTTGTTTTGAATATAGTCGACTGTTTTTTCAACCCACAGGCGACCAAAACACAAGGCTTCGTTGTCACCCTGAGGGCCTTGCCTGAAATGAACACCTTCCAGTTTTTTCAAACCGCTGGAGGGCATGATCACCCAGCGGCCATCCCGGGTTTGAAAAATATCCAGTAAACCCGACAAATCCCAAGCCTTGACCTCGCGGGCCAATGCGCTGTTGGCAGGCACCTGGTCACGGGCGTACTGCTCGATTGCTTCCGGACTGGGCAAACGCGCGCACAAGGCACCGTGGCTCAAAATGAAAGTTTCAGCCCTCGCGCCTTTGAGCAAGTTGTCTTCATTCAAATTGGTGCGCGGGTTGCAAGCCATCAGCAAACCAGCAGACAAAGCCAGGGCAATCCAGTTAAAAACAGGGCGGATCATTTTCAGGTTCCTTTTTCACTTACAAACATTGTGAATCTTTGTAAGGCAATTGAAACCTCAAAATAAGCTGTAAAGGGCAGCCTATTTACGCGCATGCCCCAAGGCACGGGGTGGCGTATAACCCAGGTGCCTGGCGCGGGCCTCGGCTTGAGCCGCCAACAAGGGCTGCGCCACCTCTCGGTAGTACAGCGCAAGTTCATAGCTTGCAATGCCATTGCCCAAACCACCGGCATACTGCAACCAACCCACATACCGCAATTGGCCTTGTTCGTTGTCGGCTTGCCGGTGCAAACGTGCAATCCGGGCGGCTGCATCTTTGTCACCGCGTGCTGCCCGAACCAGGTCAGCATCAGCATCCACCTGCAATTGGGACGGCAGCGGCTGGGGCAATACAAAACTGGTTTTAAACAGCTTGACCTCTTTGTTGCGCAACACACTCAAGGCATGCTGAGCACCGGCCTGATAAACCATCACTGATTTTGCTTGAATACTGTTTGGATAAGACGTCAGAAAAGACTGGCACAAGCGAAGCAGATCGACAGGCCACTGCGTGGACTGAATGGCCACCCAGTCGGCCTCCTCCTGAGGTGACATGGGCTGCAGCGCGGGCAGGCCCACCATTGCAGGCGCAGACACCGTCAGCGGAACCTGCACACGGGCATTGTCTGCAATAAACGGGTTTTGGGCCAGACGTCGAATTGCAGCAAGCGGGTGCTTCAGCATGGTGTTCTCTACATCTTCCTTCACCATCCGAAACAAATCGTTGAAAGTGATGTGACCTTCCGACTCCAGAAGCAGTTTTACCAAAGCACCCGTATAGAAGGTGTTCTGATCCGCACTGGCCGGGGACACGGCGGGTTTGCCAGCCCCTGTTGAAAAACACACCAGGCTGCCCACGGGCGCTTCAACCTGATTCAAACCTTCACCATCGCCTAACGCATTGCGCAAATCGGTTCTGCATGCGTCAATCACCGTGATGTTCAAGGCCTGTGGCCTGGCTGGCAGAGCGGCCAGCAACTTTTGCTGAAGCACCAGGGAGCGCGCCAGTAAATCTCGGCGAGGTGCCGTGGGGTTCGCCCCCGAGCCCAACAGCAAATTGTTGGAGTCCACCTGTAAACCGTGGCCTGCGTAATAAAACAGAGTGACTGCATTCGGGGGCGCTTGCTCAACCCGTTTTATAAAATCGTTCACCGTGGTTTGCAGGCTGCTTTCATCCAGGTTCATGGCCTGGGTTACATCAAAACCCCGAAAGGCCAAGGCCTCGCCAAGGTCCATCACATTTTTGTGAATGGGCGGCAAATCGTGCGGAACCGGGTAATCACCATTGCCGATCAACAAAGCCAGCCTGTGCGTGTAGGGCGCAGCCGAATCGCTTACCACGTTACCCGCCCGGGCGGGTTGCAGCCGGAAAACAAGTGGTGCAACCGACAACACGCCTGCCAAACCCAACATGATTTGCAGTGCACTTCGCCGGCCGGGCAACTGCGGCAACGTTGAGCACGGCAGTTTTATTGTGGTCGTTTTAGTCGTACTGGTACGTGAACTCGTGGCCATCTGTGCTGATACTCAATGTGCTAACTGATTTGCCCAGCAGCGTGGCCTGCAACAATTGACGGCTCACTGTGGGCAACAAAGTGTTGCTCAAAATGGTGCCCACCATGCGCCCGCCTGAGTCAGCCTCGTTGCAACGGACCACAATACGTTCAATCACCGAAGGGTCAATTTGAACCGCCATTCGGTGTGTAGAAGCAATGCGTTGCTGAATGCGGCTTAACTGCAAGCGAACGATGTTGGCCAGCATGTCACTGGAAAGCGGGTAATACGGCACCACTTCCAGCCGCCCCAACAAGGCAGGTGGAAACACTTGCAACATGGGTGCACGCAGGGCCTTCACAAGTTCCTCGGGTTCAGGCATTTCTCCAGTGTTCAAACCCCGTTTGCAAAGCGCCATTAATTCAGGGGTGCCCACATTCGTTGTCAACAAAATCAGGGTGTTTCGAAAATCAATTCGACGTCCTTCGCCGTCCTCCATCCAGCCTTTGTCAAACACCTGAAAAAACAGCTCGTGCACATCGGGGTGGGCTTTCTCGACCTCATCGAGCAACACCACGCTGTAGGGCTTTCGGCGCACAGCCTCGGTCAACACACCGCCTTCGCCATACCCCACATAACCGGGTGGTGCGCCTTTCAGTGAGGACACGGTGTGCGCCTCTTGGTATTCACTCATGTTGATGGTGACCACATTGTGCTCGCCGCCGTACAGGTTCTCGGCCAGGGCCAAAGCAGTTTCAGTTTTGCCCACACCCGAAGTGCCCGCCAACATGAACACACCCACCGGTTTGTTCGGGTCATCGAGCCCGGCGCGACTGGTTTGAATTCGACGCGCTATGGTTTCCAGCGCATGCGGCTGGCCCACAATACGCTCTCCCAGAGCCTGGCTCAGGTTCAGTATGTTTTCAATTTCATTGCGCACCATGCGCCCAACAGGAATACCTGTCCAGTCGGCCACCACGGCCGCCACGCACTGCGCATCCACCTGTGGGTGAATCATGGGTACTTCGCCTTGAAGCGCCTTGATCTCGCATTCCAGTGCCTTCAATTGCTCAAGATTGGCCAATGCCTGCCTGCTGCTTGTTTCATTGGCATCTGTTTGATCAACGTCACGGCGCAAAATCAGCAGGGAATCCAGAACCCGCTTTTCCTCTTGCCATTGCGATTGCAACTTCTCCAATTCCTCAGTCAGCCTGATCGATGCTTCTTCAATTTCACCAATCCGTGCTGCATGCTCACGCCCAAATGCTGCTTCCTTTTCAATCGCCTGTTGCTCAACACGCAAAGCAGTCAACCGTTTTTGAAGCGACTCGATTGGTGCAGGTGTGGCGTGCTGGGAAACAGCCACGCGTGCGCATGCGGTGTCGAGCAGGCTGATTGCCTTGTCTGGTAACTGCCGCGCGGGAATATAACGGTGCGACAAACGCACCGCCGCTTGCACCGCCTCATCGAGAAGCAAGACCCGGTGATGGGCCTGCATGGCCGCGGCCAAACCACGCAGCATGTCGATGCCCTTGGCCTCGCAAGGCTCATCCACCTGCACCACCTGAAAACGGCGTGTCAGTGCCGGGTCTTTCTCGATGTATTTTTTGTACTCTGCCCAGGTTGTCGCCCCGATGGTTCGAAGCGTGCCACGCGCCAAAGCGGGCTTGAGCAAATTGGCTGCATCACCAGTGCCCTGGTTTCCACCTGCCCCCACCAGGGTGTGCACCTCATCGATGAACAAAATGGTGCTTTGCTCGCTGGCCTGAATTTCATCAATCACCTGGCGTAGCCGCTGTTCGAACTCGCCTTTCATGGAAGCACCGGCCTGCAACAAACCCAAGTCGAGCGTTAATATTCGCACTCCTTGCAAGGCGGGTGGTACATCACCAGCCACCACCTGCAAGGCAAACCCTTCAACCACCGCAGTTTTGCCCACACCCGCTTCACCCGTAATTAACGGGTTGTTTTGCCGTCGGCGAAGCAAAATGTCTACAATCTGCCGCACCTCCAGTTCCCGGCCACTCACCGGGTCTATTTCGCCTTTTCGTGCTTTGTCGGTCAGGTCCACGGTGTAACGCATCAAAGCCTCTTCACCGCCCAGCTGTGCAGCGGGCATGGCCCCACTGGCTTGCCCTGGTAGTGCACCCAGTGGCACGTCGGCAGCCAACAAAGACTGCTCGGCGGAATTTGCCACCAGCTGTGCAAAGTTTTCACTGAGCGCGGCTTCAGGAATCTGTTTGAAGCGGGATGAAATTTTCATTAGTTCATGCAACAGAAAATCGGTTTTCAGCAAAGCCACCAATACATGGCCTGTGCGTACTTTCTGTGCGCCAAACATGAGTGAGCCATAAACCCAGGCCCTTTCTACGGCATTGGTAATCGACTCGGACAAATCGGAAATACCTTGCGCACCGCCGGGCTGACGCTCAAGGGCACGCTGCACGTCGGCAAGTACGGCGCTTGCATCCAGCTCAAAATGCCGAAGAATGTGATGCCAGTCGCTGTCATCTTGTTGAAGAATTTGCGCAACCCAGTGCACCAATTGCACATAGGGATTGCCTCGCAGTTTGCAAAGCACAGTGGCGCCTTCAACCGATTTGAATGCAAGGGGATTTAATTTGGCAAACAGCGAAACACGGCTGATATTGCTCATGCTGAACTCCGGGACAATGAAGAATAGGTGGGAACCGCAGGACATTTCATGCGAACGGTGGTCGGCTTTTGCGCGCGTTTGTGCAGCTGTAGTTCACCCAGCCATGCCGTGCGCCCCAACTGGGCGGCGCCATCAAGGCAAGCTTGCGGAATTTTGTCAGGGCTGATTTGAAGTGCAAATTCACAATCAAATTCAAGCCCCAAGTAGGCATGGGCTGCCTGCACAAGGCGCTTGCGGCCATCGGTGGCAGGCAACAGTTGTTGGTAATCGCTATAGGCCATGGGGCCAATATCAATTTTTAGTTTGCTTTGCGCGCACCACACCCTGCTGCCAAGCATGGCCCCATGCCCAAGCACTTGTGGACCAGCCTGCACAGGCAATTGCAGCCATTGCGCCTGAAAGGGAAAAATTTGCACCGGCAAACCAGTCAAGGCCGACAGGCTGTTGGCCAGGCCCTCCTGTGTTTTGCTTCGCCGGGTGAAGTGCGCTGCCAGACTGGCGCGAAAATGAGTGGGCAAGGCCTCGCGACCCCAGCTGGATGATGCACCATGACCCACCAAACTATTCAAATGCTGCGCAAACGGATTGAACGTTTTGCGGTGATAGGCAATATGTGGTTGCGACTCGGCCCATGCCCGGTAAAACAACAAATAAGCCCGATGGTGAAAGATATCCAGAAACTCGGCGAATGTGGGGTCATTCCACTGATGAATCCGCGTGTAGGCATGTTCTGTGTAATGCAGTGGTAAGGCGCCATTGGGGCCCAACAAACCGAAATTTTGGATGTACAACTTTGGAACCGCACCCAAACGCCCCGCCGCAATGGTGTCTTCGCGTTTGAAATCTTGCGTGGCGAAATCGAGATAGGGGCGCTGCCCCAAACGCACAGGGTCGTCACGCAGGCGCAATGACTTTCCAAGCAAAGGCTTGCCTGCATGGGCGTGTTCAATTTGCCGCAGCAAAGCAAAAAAATTCGGGGCAGGTGGTTTGAGTGCGCTCATTTGCACAAGCCCAGCTACAGCAAAGGTCGGTTACCCGACCGTGCAGGAAAATCAAACACAGCACCGGTGCTGTGCAGGCATACCCGGGTTTGCACAAATGAATTCACCGACACATGGCTTGCAAGGTAGAAGGCCAGCACACTGCCCAGCACCAGGGCACCCGTGCCCTGCAAGGCCATTTCATCCAGTGTGAGGGTAACCCGCAAGCCACGCACCACAGCCGGCCTGCCTTGACGCACAACACGCGACACCAGTGGTTGCGACTCAACTGCCAGAATGGCCCTGGCCATGTGTTGATGAGCCTGCTGCGCAGGGTCTGCGTGCAAGGCCAAAAGCTGCCCCAAGGCCAGGGCCTCTTGATCGATTAAGCCGAGGTAGTTCAGTGACAAGTGCTCGATTAACTGCCAGCAACTTTGCCCGCCATACATGGCCGCCTTTGGACGGCTGGGGCCGCGCAAAAAGCGAATGGAGTGAAGGGGCAAGTTGCCGGGCCAGACCAGGTCGGTGGGCCCTTGCCCCACAGGCATCAGCAGGGGCAAATCCCGATTGGTACACAAGGCCCGCACTGCGAGCTGTTCAAGCCCGTGTGTTTGAATGAGTTCACCGGTGGGCAAGGTAAGGCCAAGGTAAACATCACTGCCTGAGTATGAAGAACGACCGCCCTCACGCGCTTGTTTTTCTGACAGCAAGGTGGGAACACGCCTGTGTACGAATCTGGGGGTCTCACAATCGGCCTGGGTGTTGGCTTGGGTCGACACTGCATACAAAGGCGGCAATTCCTGCACCTTGTTTTGTCCGTACCCCTGCACGCCCAGCACCGAGTGCACTTCAAAATCGTGTGGCTTGCTGCGATTGGGCTGCACTTGCACTTCATGCAAACGTTCATCCAGCAACACGCGGTCGCAATTCTGTTCAAACAAATTGACCACGGGGGTGCAATTCAAGGCCAATGAGTCTACGCCCACGACACGGTCAAGCTCGGTGTTAGGCTCGGCAAAACAGAAGGCCAGCTGAAATGTGGAATGCTGACAACTGGCCAGAAAACGCCTTAAACCTTGAACACGGAGAAACAGAAATCGGGCGGGAAATGCAAAAAACTCCTGCAACAAACGCATGCCACTGAACTGGTTTGAATCGACCGGCAGCAGCGCCTGAGAATCATCAAGCCCCAAAGCAGCAACACACGGAAAAGGTAGCCATTGCCAATCGACTTGTTCAGGTACACGTATGCCAACCGAGACAGTTTGATGACACAACCTTTCCAAGAGTGCGTAGGCGTATTCATCACCACAACTGACATGAAAATCGAGTTCATCCAGTGGCAGTTGGGACAATGCAGAGTGCATTGAATTCTCGATGGTGACCAGCAAAGCTGACCTTGGCTGCTTGCCACCCCGCATGGTTGGCACATGGGCCTTGAAGGGGCCGTGTTCAATGGCCTGAATGACCAAAGGCCACAAGGTTAAACTGTGCCCAACCCTGAACTTGCAGGGCGTGTTGATACCCTTGGCCACCTGGCTTTGCAGCACGGTGCCGGCTGAAAGCGAAATGCCTTTTTTCAGGGCAACATCGCTGTGATTGGGATTGAGTTGCACCACCCCCATGGCGGGCACAGGGGCTAAAAAATTCGGGCTGATGCAGTTCAGCAATTGCTCGGTAAACCGCGGAAACTCCTCGTTCAAGCGAAGCTGAACCCGGGCAGTCAAGAAAGCAAACCCCTCAAGCAATCTTTCTACATAGGGGTCTTGTACCTCGGTTGCATCCATCGCAAGGCGCGACGCAACTTTAGGAAAACGCGCGGCGAACTCGGCTCCCGTGTCGCGCACGTGAGCAAGTTCCTGGATATAAAACTGAAGTAAACGTGGGTCCATGCTGCTTCGATGTCCGAGGCTCAGAAACCGGAGAGCGGCAACAACAGCACCTTGCCGGTTTCAAGATCCACTTCCGTGCGCAACATCAATTCGATTGGGTAGGGTTGAGCCCACAACAAACCGGAAATACGCAGGCCAATCACATTGTGCAAATGCATCAGACTTTGTTGGGTCTCCGCCGTTACTTTCAATGAATTTCCGTCGATTCGTGGTTCGAACCGCCGAATAAGATTGGCTACGGTTCGTTCAAAATCTTTGACATCGATCATGGATGCAATTTTTCCAGCCACCGGGGGCATGCCATAAGCCAGCACAGACTCATTCAATTGCGGCTGACCCTCAAGACACTTGCTGTCAAGAACACGGGTTGCATTCAGCAACTGTTCGAGATCGCGCAGCACCAGTTGACGCAGCGCTTCTTTGGTAATGAAGCGACTATTGGCAGATTCAGTTTGAATGGCGGGCTCGTCATCCTGAAGACGATCCAGCAAGGCTGGTTGCAGCGCGTCCCGAGACTTACTCATACACGTCAATGTAAGTGCAGGCACCTGCCTTTAAATTGGCTGCCGACTTGGGGGTATACACCACTTCGATTTCCTTGAATGCAATCGAAAATGACTCCCCGACCTGTCGGCCATCGCTTGCACTGCCTGTGATTTCATAATCGCAAATACGCGCCTTGCGCAAAGTTATACGGAGGTAATCAATGGTTGCAAGGCCACCAGGGTCGCGACAAGTGAGAACCACTTTGCTCAGTAACTCTGCAGATTTCAAGGCACTCATGATTGCGGTGGTCGAGCTGTCGATCGCCTTTTGCACGCTCAATGTACGCACCGAGGCTTTGGATGCAAGTTGCGATGATGAATGAACCTGCTGGGACATGCCCCAAGACCAACCCGCGATTTCTATTTCACCCACATGACCACTGACCTGGCTTTCCCCTTGGATGGCCCCTTGGCGGGAACCATCCAGGGCCAGGAACATATCGACTTTCGACATTGTGTTTCCTGGCTGTCCGATTACTTCTCGGAGTTGGTTGCAATATTGAATGTGGCCTCAACCTTGCCATCGGGCCCGCCATCCTTCTTCTGTGGCACGTATACATAGCTGAACTCGGCAAAGTTCAAAGTCACGGTTTCTGTCAGGCGGTCTTCGCCGCCAGAACCACCCTGGCTTACGTTGGAGATGATGACGTCTTTCATGGTCAGCACAACATATTCCAGTGGCTTTTCACCTGCCTTGCGCACAGTCAGAATGGCTTCGTCGAAATGCTTGCCGTTGCAACATGCCTTGATCAGGTTTGGCGTTGCCTTGTCAATGTACTTGGTGAAGCTGATGTCCTGCACGCTGACTTTGCCCGCACCACCACCGCGGCCCACATGGGTTGTGCCCGACTGGGACATGCCCCAGCTCCAAGCGGCAATATCGATCTCTTTGGCATGTACGCTGTCTACGGATTCGCCATCTACACCCTTGATTTTCAAAAACATGTCTACGGACATTTGATTCCCTCTGTAATTGGTTGATTAATAGTTCAAGTTTTAAGACGCTTTGGCGGATGGCAACTTGCTGACCAAACGCAAAGACACGGTGAGGCCCTCTAGCTGGTAGTGCGGGCGCAAATAGAATCGGGAGGCGTACATGCCGGGGTTGCCCTCTATTTCCTCAACAACCACTTCGGCTGCGGCAAGCGGACGAGAAGCTTTAACCGCCTCGGAGGAATTTGCAGGATCGCCGTCCACGTATTGCATGATCCAGTCTTGCAACCAGCGCTGCATGTCGGCGCGTTCCTTGAATGAACCCACTTTGTCGCGCACGATGCACTTCAGGTAATGCGCAAAACGACAGGTGGCAAACAGGTAAGGAAGACGGGCGGCCAATTTCGCATTGGCTGTTGCGTCCGGGTCTTCGTACTCGGCAGGTTTGTGCAAAGACTGCGCACCAATGAAGGCTGCCAGATCACTGTTCTTTTTGTGAATCAGCGGCAAAAAACCGCTTTTGCTGAGCTCCGCTTCACGACGATCGGAAATGGCGATTTCAGTGGGGCACTTCATGTCCACTCCACCATCGTCAGTGGGGAAGGTGTGCGTGGGCAGGTTGGGTACCGCGCCGCCAGATTCAATGCCGCGAATGCGTGAGCACCAGCCATACTCTTTGAATGATCGGTTGATGTTCACCGCCATGGCATAGGCCGAGTTGGCCCAGGTGTAGCGGCTGTGATCGGCCAGACCGGTGTCTTCTTCAAAAGCGAATTCCTCCACTGGATTGGTTTTCGCACCGTAGGGCTGACGTGCCAGAAACCGTGGCATGGTCAGGCCGAGGTATTTGGAGTCGTCTGCGTCGCGCAGGCTGCGCCACGCAGCATAGTCGGGCGTGGAGAAAATTTTGGTCAGGTCGCGCGGGTTGGCAAGTTCTTGCCAGGAGTCCATTTGCAAGGTGGCCGGAGACACTGCCGACAAAAACGGGGCATGTGCAGAGGCGCTGATTTTTGACAGCTCACCCAGCATTTCCACATCGGGCGGAGAGTGGTCAAAGTAGTAATCGCCAATTAGGCAGCCATAAGGTTCACCACCGAACTGACCATATTCATGCTCGTAAATTTTCTTGAACACCGGGCTTTGATCCCAAGCCACACCCTTGTACCGTTTCAAGGTTTTGGCCAATTCGGTTTTGGACACATTCATGAAACGAATTTTCAAGAATTCATCGGTTTCAGTGTTGTTGACCAGGTAATTGAGGCCGCGCCAGGCACTTTCCATTTGCTGGAAATCGGCATGATGAATAATTTCATTGATTTGTACGGAAAGCTTTTGATCGATCGCGGCGATCATTCGCTCGATGGAATCAACCACATCGTCGCCCACCAAGTCCACCCCTTCAAGCGCCTGCTGCGCCAGGGTAAGCACCGCGGACTCTACTTCAGACCTGGCCTCATCGGTTTTCGGCTTGAATTCTTTTTGCAACAGGGAAGACAGTTCACTGCCCTCAAGTTCGATGACATCAAGCGCATGATGTTGGCGTTGTTCAGACATGATTACTCACCTTCAGGGGAGGTTGATTCAACAGGCTTGACGCTGGTTGACAGGCTTTTCAGCAAGGCAGGGTCAGCCAGCAGTTTTGCCAGCAACTCTTCAGCACCATTTTTGCCATCCATGTAAGTGAGCAGGTTGGACAGTTGCTGGCGTGCCTCCAGCAACTTGCGCAGAGGTTCTACTTTTCGCGCAATCGCTGCAGGGCTGAAATCGTCCATCGATTCAAAAGTGATGTCGACTGCCACATTGCCTTCGCCGGTGAGGTGGTTGGGCGCATGGAAGGCCACGCGCGGCTTGATGCTTTTCATGCGTGCATCAAAGTTGTCGACATCCACTTCCAGGAAATCACGCTCGGCCACCGGTGCCAATGGCACCTCGGATTTTCCG
This sequence comes from Gammaproteobacteria bacterium, assembly GCA_018812945.1. Lineage (GTDB taxonomy): Bacteria > Pseudomonadota > Gammaproteobacteria > Burkholderiales > Burkholderiaceae_B > Limnobacter. The sequence continues at coordinate 17,577 of JAHJCM010000095.1, forward strand.
GACAAGTCGGACATGACCCCCATGACAAAAGGCAGCTGAACCTTTTTCTGTGAACCGTAAACTTCAACGTCATACTCAATTTGTACGCGGGGTGCACGATTGCGCCCCACAAATTTTTGTCCGCTCATTGATCAATCTCGCAAGTAAGAAGAATGGGTAAACGCAGGGCGACTTTAAGCATCTTCCTGCTCGAGAGAATCGGGATTGACTCCCATGATTTTTGCCACCTCGGCCAAGGCCTCTGGCGCAAGGTCTTTCATCAACTGCATGAAGTTTTTGTCGATCAGGCGACGCGCCCGTTTCAAGAGAAGCTGCGCCGGGTTGGTCGGCTCGGCATGCTCAAGGTAGGTACACACTTGATCAATGGCGGCCAAAGCCTGTGCACGGGAATGAATTCCTGCCGAAATCATTGAGGGCACGGGCTTGCTTGAATTACAGCTTGAATCGAACAAATCACTGTGTGGCACAGCCGCCGGGTTTTGTTCCATTTGGGGTTCGGGCAGGCAGGACAGCACATGGTTCAGCAACACACCGAATTCGGAAAGTTGCGGCAGCCGATCCGCTTCGACATGTTGGGCCAGCGCGGCGAGAATTCTGTTCAAGTTGAGCTGGCTGTTCAACAACATGGCACGCAAGGCTTCAGTCTTGCTTTCAGGAGAACGAAAGAACAACTCAATTTGCTCGCGAGACACGGGCACTTCAGTGCCAGGAGCATTGCCAGTGAGCGCTTCGAAATCTTTTAGGCGAATGTCGCCAATTCGCGGATTTCCAACCACGACACAATTGCGCAGGGATTGAAAAAATGAGCCACCGAATCCAAGCCCTTCAATGACGTTGATGCGGGCATAGGGATCGCCATCATCGAGAGGCGGATTGACGACAGACCACGCCGTTTCAAGCAGACTGACCAGCGCACCTAAACTTTCCGGCAGGGTTTGCAAACCACCCAGACTCAATCGCGACTCAGCCCACAACACCACCAAGCGCAAATCTCGACTGCGCTCCAGCAATTGCACGGCACCGGTTTCTACAGCACTCCAGTCGGGTGGTGTTGCTGCTTCAAACTGGGTTTCTGGCTTGCCTCGGGCTGCTTGTTGCAGTTCAAGAAATGCGTTGTCGTATTCAAGATTGGGGCCACAGTCACCCTGCACAAAGGGTGCCGCCCAGGAAGGTGCAAGCAATGCCTCTGGTTCAACTGATGTTGCCGGGGTTGATGAAAATTGAGAAGCTGACACGTTGCGCAGAGGCCCTAATGGTAAAACCATGCGGGACTCTAGCAACGGAATTTGAAGTTGGCGATGGGTCTAACTCGAGCACCATCACCACATGTAGTGATCGAGTGATGTCTATCCGACTTTGCGGGTCAGTTCACGCAACAACACCCACTCCTCCGCAGAGCTTGGATGAACGGCAATGGTGCGATCAAAATCGGCTTTGGTCGCACCCATGGTGTACAACACGCCCAGAAGCTGGATCATCTCGGGGGCATCGTCTCCAAGCATGTGAATACCGACTACTCGGTCAGTGGCATCATCGATCAGCAACTTCATGTAAGTTTTCTGTTCACCGCCCGAGAACTTGGTTTTCATGGGCGTGAACTCTGTTTCATACACACGGGTGGGTGCGCGCTTGGCAGCCTGTTCTTCGGTCAAGCCAACACTGCCAATGGGCGGTGAGGTGAAAGTGGCTGTGGGCACACTGCTGTGATCCACCCAGAGATTTTTCCCGTTGAACTCATTTTCAGCCAGTGCGCGCCCTTCTGCGATGGCCACGGGTGTCAGGTTCACACGGTTGGTGACATCGCCCACGGCATACACACCTTTAATGCCAGTGTGGCTGTATTTGTTCACTTCAATTTCACCGGCAGGCCCCGTGCGCAGGCCAATGTTTTCGAGTCCCAAGCCTTGCGTGTTGGGGCTGCGACCTGTGGCATTCAATACAAAATCAAACGTGTGAACTCCTGCTGCGGTTCGCAATTCAAACGAGGCTCCTTGCTGGCCGAGCGATTTGAAATCGGTGTCGGGAAACAGTTGAATGCCTTGCAGTTTCATGGCGGTGACCAAGCGATTCCGAATGCCTTCATCGAAGCCGCGCAAGGGCAAGTCACCACGATAGAACACCGAGACCTCAGAACCGAGGCCGCGCAATATACATGCAAATTCGAGTGCGATATAACCTGCGCCAATCACACCCACACGTTTGGGCAACGTAGAAAGATCAAGCAGTTCATTCGAGGTTGCGGCAAGCTCAAGCCCCGGAAATGCGCTGCGATTGGGCGCAGCTCCACTGGCGATCAAAATTCGCTGGGTGCTCAATACCCGATCGCCCACTTGAACTTCTGTGGTGGACTTGATGACACCGTGACCGCGTATGGTTTCAACCCCACTGTTTTCGAGCATGCGGGCATAGATACCTTCGAGCCGGTCAATTTCCTTGCCTTTGGCTTCTTGCCATTGGGCCATTGAGAATTCTGCTTGTGCTACTTGCCAGCCGGGCTGCAAACCTTCACGCAGGGTTTGACCAAACTGTGCGGCATACATCATGAGTTTTTTGGGCACACAACCACGAATGACACAGGTGCCACCCAGCCGGCTGGATTCGATGAGTGCTACTTTGGCGCCATAGCTGGCCGCGCGGCGGGCGCTGGCCACTCCGCCTGAACCACCGCCAATGACGACGAGATCGTAAGGTGCGTTGGGTGTGCTCATTGAATTCTCCTTGGTGCTGCATTGAAGGTTTATTGTACCGCGAGGAGCTTGGGGCGATCTTCGCGAGTGACCTTTGCGCGGGTTGCCTGTGCAGCTCTGGACCGGTTTATTGGGGGGCTGAACTTGAAGGGTCACCGCTGGCGTAACGCCCAATCGGCGGCGGTGTTTCGATCGCCTCGCCTTCA
>JAHJCM010000096.1 GCA_018812945.1 Gammaproteobacteria bacterium
CGAAGGCCCGTTTTTTCAAATGCAACGCATGGACCGTTACCGGGCCATGATCGACAAACTGCTTGAAAAAGGCGATGCCTACCTTTGTTACTGTACGCAAGAAGAATTGAATCAAATGCGTGAAAAGCAACGGGAAAATGGACAACGCATTCGTTATGACGGCACATGGCGCCCGGAAGCAGGCAAGGAGTTGCCTGCCCCGCCTGCCGATGTGAAACCGGTTGTGCGTTTCAAGAACCCCTTGACCGGTGCGGTGACCTGGGACGACCTGGTCAAAGGCCCTATTTCGATCAACAACGAAGAAATGGACGATTTGATCATTGCTCGCCAGGACGGTACGCCCACCTACAACTTCTGTGTGGTGGTCGACGACTGGGAAATGGAAATTACTCATGTGATTCGCGGCGATGACCACATCAACAACACCCCGCGCCAAATCAATATTTTGAAAGCGTTGGGTGGTGAGCAACCTGTGTATGGTCACATTCCGATGATTCTGGGGCCAGATGGCGAAAAGCTTTCCAAGCGCCACGGTGCCGTCAGCGTAATTCAGTACCACGAAGAAGGCTTTTTGCCCGATGCAATGATCAACTACCTGGCTCGCTTGGGCTGGAGCCACGGCGATGATGAACTGTTCAGCCGTGAACAATTGATTGAGTGGTTCGATTCGACCAACCTGTCAAAATCGGCTGCTCAATTCGATCCGGAAAAGCTGAAATGGGTGAACGCCCATTACATGAAGCAGGCGCCAAAGGACTTGCTGTTGTCCGATTTGCAAACCCGCCTTGAAAAAGATGGAGTCAATGCATTTGAAGGACCAAAACTGAATGATGTACTCGACGTGGTTCTTGAACGCGCTTCAACCTTGGTGCAATTGCGCGGTGAAGCAGCACTGTTCTACAAGGTGCCCAGTGTAAATATCGAGGAATTGAAACCCATGCTGGACGAAGCAGGCGTGCGTGCAGCACTGGCTGAATTCAACGAAGGCTTGAACACCGTGGAATGGAATGTGGAAGCACTGAATGGTTTGGTGAAAGCCACCATTAAAAACCATGGCCTGAAAATGCCGAAGCTGGCCATGCCACTGCGCTTGATGTTGACCGGCATTACGCAAACGCCTTCAATTGACAAGGTGATGAACCTGTTGGGCAAGCACACTGTACAAACTCGAATTGCGCAAGGATTGCAATCATGAGCGATAACAAACCCAAAGCTGATCCGGCCGATTGGGCCACAGCCACCAAAGCCATTCGCGCGGGCAGTCACCGCACTGAATTTGGAGAACACTCTGAAGCGATGTTTCTGACGTCCAGCTTTGTGTTCGACAATGCAGCGCAGGCCGCAGCCCGCTTTGCAGGCACCGAAGAAGGCAATGTGTACGCACGCTTTACCAACCCCAGCGTGCAAATGTTTGAACAGCGCTTGGCTGTGCTGGAAGACATGGAATACTGCCTGGCTACGTCCAGCGGTATGGCCGCCATTACCACCACCTGCATGGGCCTGCTGAATGCAGGTGACCATATTGTTGCGTCCAAAGCACTGTTCGGCGCGACTGTGCAGTTGTTCGTGAATATTCTGGCTCGATTTGGAATTGAAACCACATTCGTAGACGGCACCAGCATGGAAGCCTGGGAGAAGGCAATCAAGCCCAACACCAAGCTGTTCTATAGTGAAACACCATCCAACCCGCTGACCGAGATTCTGGACATGCGTGCGCTGAGCGACCTTGCCAAGAAATACGGCATTTACAACGTGGTGGACAACTGCTTTTGCACACCCGCTTTGCAAAAGCCGGTCGATTTTGGCACGGAAATCATCATTCACTCCGCCACGAAGTACTTGGATGGCCAAGGCCGAGTACTAGGCGGCGCCATTTGCGGACCCAAAGATTTGCTGAAAGACAAAATTCTTCCCGTGCTGCGCACGGCGGGTCCTACGCTGTCTGCGTTCAACGCTTGGGTGCTGTTCAAAGGTCTTGAAACGCTGAACATTCGCATGCTTGCTCAGTCTGCTGCGGCACTGGAAATCGCAAGCTGGCTTGAGGCACACCCCGCGGTGAGCAAGGTTTACTACCCCGGCCTGGAAAGTCATCCGCAACATGCACTGGCCATGAAGCAGCAGAAAACTGGCGGTGCCATTGTGTCATTTGAAGTGAAAGCAGTGAATGAAGACGATGCACGCACCAAAGCCTGGCATGTGATCGACAGCAGCCAGCTGATGTCGATTACTGCAAATCTGGGCGACACTCGAACCACAATCACACACCCAGGCACCACCACGCATGGTCGTTTAAGCCCAGAAGCACGCGAAGCAGCGGGTATCAAGCAAGGTTTGATTCGCTTGGCGATTGGGCTTGAAGATGTTGCCGACTTGAAGAAAGACTTGGCACGCGGCTTGGGGAAGTAATCAATTAAGCCAAGCAACACTCAATAAAAAAAGCCGCCGGTGAACACCGGCGGCTTTTTTCATATTCTCAAAAACAATATTAGACACGCATTTGGTCTTCGGACATGCCTTTGGCCATGGCTTCCTTCATCCAGTTCGGGCGCTTGCCGCGACCAGACCAAGTGAGTGAAGAATCTTGTGGGTGACGGAAACGCACCGGCGCTGGGCCCAATTCACGTTTGCCCTTGGGTTTGGATCCACCCAGTTCGGCAAACAACTCCTCAAGTTTCAAACCTTTTGAAGCAGCCAGCTTCTTGACTTCTTCAATGGCTTGCAATTTTGAACTGCGGTCATTCAATTCTTTTTCAATGTCTGACTTCAATTGCTGAAGCTCAGAAGCACTTAAAGCAGATAGGTTTAGTTTTTTCATTTTTTCTTTTTAAGAAAGTTTATTAACAAGCCCGATTGTAATTAAATTTATTATTAATCACAAACGTGAAATTAAAATGATTACTTAATAAGGTCAAGTGCAAATTTAAAATGCTCATTTTCTGCACTTTCCAGCCACTCAAAAACCACCATTTCAGTAGTTACCAATTCGGCGCCATTACCGGCCAAACGATCAAAGGCCGCATCACGGTTTCTATCGGTTCTTGAGCCACACGCATCGGTAACCACCCAAACTTCCATTTCTTCGTTCAATAAGTCGAGCGCGGTTTGAAGCAAACACACATGTGCCTCGACCCCCGCAATCACAATACTGGGTCGCTCTGATTCCTGGTTGTTCTTTTGTAAATGCTTGGGCAAGCTGCGTGCGTTGCCAGCTGGTGCTTTGCTAGTCAACAAATCAATCAAGCCCTCAGGGCAAGCGCTGAAGTGGGTTTTACGCATGGTGGCTTTGCACAATGTTCCAAGGGCAGGCACAAAAGGGCCAATTTTGTCGGGCATGTGCTCGGTACCAAACACGGGTACACGCAGCTTTTTGGCCAAGGTAGCCAATATCAGGGCATTTTTATAAACTTCATCGGCCTGGTGAATGGCCGGCATCAGTTTTTCTTGATAATCGATTAGAACAAGTTGACTGGATTCGTGGTTCAATAACATTCGATGTGAAAAGCAAAAGTGCAAAGCAAGAGCATACAAGGTAATTCACATCAAAAACACCAGGCACGGAACAACTCAATCATTGAATCAACCCTGTTTACTTTCTGTAATCTGTTGACAATATTTTTCAAGCTCTTCAGGCAAATGGCTTGGACAAACCCCACATAGACGATTGCCTGGAACCGCATAATCAATAAATTTGGGATAAGGCAAATTCAGATTACGCATGATCTCGATAAACTCCTGAAGAGTTTTTTGCTCACTCAGGCGAGGATTTCGGTTTTTCTCTTGCCCTATCGAAGAAACACGTCGATTTTGATAATCGTGGCCGGGATACACCAAAGTATCTTCAGGCAAGCGGAACAGTTTCTCTTTGACACTTTTGTACAATGTGGGGGCGTCCCCGTTCTGAAAATCAGTTCTGCCGCAACCATCAATCAGCAAAGCATCACCAGTAAATACCCGTTCCCCAAGGTGATAGGAAAAGTGACCATCCGTATGACCAGGTGTGTGCAGGGGATCAATTCGCACAGTGCCCACAACAAATGGTTTCCCCTCCTCTATCGCGTGGTCAGTGCATGGAAGCCGATCAAAGGCAGGCGCTGCAATTTTGCTACCTACCTTTCGTTTCAATTCGAGCGCAGCGGTAATGTGATCTGCATGAATGTGGGTATCCAAGGTATATGCCAGTTTTAAACCGAGCTCATTCAAGATGGCGAGGTCGCGGTCCATCACCGAGACAACCGGGTCAATCAAAATGGCCTGACCGGTTTGCTCGCAACCCACGAGGTAGGTGTATGTGCTGGAGACGGGCTCAAAAAGCTGCTTGAAAATCATTCTCTAACCTCAATACCTTATATATGCGCAAATACGCATATAATAGACTCTTCTCTTGTTCTTGTCGCCTGCCACGCGATACTCAGGGACACACTGGCAATATGTTCAACATTCAACCCATTCCGAGAACATTTTTAAAACAGGCAATTGCATGATTGGTACCTTGGCTTTGGGGCTTTTAGTAGGTTTGGTCATGGCACTGACTGGCGCAGGCGGTGGTGTGCTGGCTGTGCCTTTGCTGGTTTTTACCACGGGCCTGCCTGTGCAAGAAGTATCACCAATTGGCCTGCTGGCCGTGGGCCTTGCCGCCACGCTGGGTGCAGTGCTGGGTTTACGTGCAGGTGAGGTTCGCTACAAAGCAGCGGCCCTGATGGGTTTTGTGGGCTTGCTTCTCTCGCCTGTGGGTTTTTGGGTTGCCCAACAAGTGGACACCCAGGCATTGGGGCTGGCCTTCGCGATAGTGTTGCTTTGGGTTGCATTCAATGCGTTTCGAGGCGCTGCCAATTCTGAAATGAATGTGATAGATGCGCCGCCTGATTCTGAAAAAAGCAAATGTCCCTGTATCCGCAGCCCGGAAACCGGGCGCTTCATTTGGACTTGGCCATGCGCTCGAGCCCTTGTTTTCTCGGGTGCAGTGGCCGGCTTTTTGTCAGGCCTGCTGGGCGTAGGCGGCGGCTTTGTGTTGGTGCCTGCCCTGCAGCGTTTTACCAATCTGAGCGTACAGTCAGTCACCGTGACCTCCTTGGCAGTAATCGCAATTGTGTCGACATTCGGAGTGCTGAACAGCGCAAGCGCCGGCGCATTCAACTACCAAATAGGCATTACTTTTGCTGCTGCCGCGCTGAGTGGCATGTTGGGTGGCCGGTTGATTTCAAACAAGATGCCAAGTGCCCAGTTAAAAAAGGCATTCGGTGCGATGTGCGTTGTGGTCGCAATTTTGATGGTGATCAAAAACACCTGAATCTGTCAGAAACCGGGCGTGATCCCAAAACCCACGGTAAATGCCCTTGCACCCTGGAAAGTGCCGTAGTCGCTGCCATAAAAAAGTATGACCTTCACCAAACACTCCGTTTGCTAACAAATTACTCACAGTATTCTGAACGGAAATAATGGGGGTTTAACAATGACGCGTAACCAACGTGACTATTGTTTACGGGATGGTCTATTTTCTTAAACTCTCACCCCCAACTGTTCTGGTCGGGGGGATTTGAAGTCGGATCTTGAAGTAAAGCTTAAACAGGCAAGGCACCAGTTAATGAATCGAGTGGCCCCAGTCCTCCGCCGTCAGTTGAAATTGGCAGGGCACCGGTCAGCATATCCAGTGGCAATGCATCTGTGGGCAGTGCCGTACCTGCGCCCGAATCGCCAGAACTGGCGCTATCGCCCCCCAATACCTCTCCCACCGTGCCAATCAAGCCAGTGGGGTCTTGGGCGGAGGCATCGGTCACAGCGCCACCCAGTGTTTCAACGCCATCGGCCAAGGTATTGACTCCGTCTCCCACGGCACTCGTGACTGGATCCAGAGGGGCAAGCGCGGCGTCTTCAGCAGTCAGGTCAGTCAGCCCTTCGCTTACTTCATTCAGGGTACCGGGAACACCATTGGTGTCACTGGTGTCGTCGCTCGTGCCCACGATCGGGGCAAGGATGTCCGAGGTGACCGGCGCCAATGGGCTGTCATCACCAGCCAGGGTGTTACCCACATCGGCCAAACCTTGCGCAACGCCATCCACAGCGCCAGAGTCCGAACCCAAGGTTTCTGTCAGGGGATCAACCAATGGTGCCAAGGGCGTGTTTTCAGTGCCACTGTCCAGCCCAGTCGAAATTGAATTCACAGCACCAACCAACCCACCAGCATCCGAACCATCGCCACTGCTGGGGTCGCCTACAACGCCTGCAAGCACATCAGTCAAACCGGTTGGATCTTGATCCGAAACACCACCAATCGCGCCGCCAACCATACCAAGGCCGTCCGAGACTGCATCTGTGGCCCCGGCCACAGGTGCCAAGGGCGTTTCCTCAAGGCCATCACCTATTGATTCGACACCACCGGCCAAACCACCAGCACCGCTACCACTTTGGCCAGCGCCACCATTGTCATCGTCGTCGCCGAGCAAAAATGCACCTGCAGCCACTGCGCCCAGGCCAGCGGCTGCGCCTCCGCCCAAACCACCAGCCAACAAACCAGCACCAACCAGGCCTGACATCTCGCCTGTGCCCTGTTCGAGAATGGCAGATGAGACATCATCATCAATGTCGTAAAGTTCAACACCCTCAGTCAGCGCCACCACTTTGGTACGCGAAGCCGCGCCTGCTACATCTGAACCGATCTCCTCCAGACGCGCTGCCGCGCCAGGCTGCAGCACCAGTAAAGTATCGCCTTGTCCAGGTCCACGCGCAGGAATGCGGATTTCCATGGGAGTGGCCGAAGTGTTTGAAATTTCATCGCCCCACTGAAACAGCTCCGCATCAGCCACAACCTGGCCATTGCGGGTGATGGTTGGGGTCGCATTCGGGGTTTGAATTTTCGCAACTGGAACTTGATCGATCATGGTGTGTATACCTGTAAGTTTTCGGATACAAGTCATACACGGAGACCGGATATTCAGATTCGAAGATTGTTACTAAACTTTGTTAATTATGTTTAACACAATAATCGTTCAAGTATTGATCAACATCGCGTCAATAAAAAAAGCCCGTCAATCGACGGGCTTTTTCTAAGTCAAAACAGCTTACAGCGACCGGGCAATAATCTCTTTCATGATTTCACTAGAACCACCATAGATGCGCTGAACGCGGGCATCCGCGTACATTTGCGCAATCGGGTATTCCATCATGTAACCATAGCCACCGAAGAACTGAAGGCATTCATCGATCACCTTGCATTCAAGTTCACTCAAATGCAATTTGGCAATCGATGCAGTTGCTGCATCCAGCTTTCCCGCCACCAGCTTTTCAATGGAGTTGTCAATGAAAGCCCGCGCTACAACCGCCTGAGATTTAAGCTCTGCCATTTTGAAGCGTGTATTCTGGAATTCGAAAATGGATTTACCAAAAGCCTTACGCTCTTTGGTGTATTCCAGGGTAATTTCAATGGCCATTTCAATGGCTGCCATGGCGCCCACACCCAGCATCAAACGCTCGTAGGGCAACTCAACCATCAACTGCATGAATCCCATTCCCTCAGCACCCAATACGTTTTGGGCGGGAATGCGCACATTGTCAAAGAACAACTCGCAGGTGTCTTGCCCTTTCTGGCCAAGTTTTTCAAGAATTCGACCTACTTTGAAACCTTCGGCTTTCTTGGTCTCCAGCAACATCAACGTGGTGCCTTTGGCGCCTGCGCTTGGGTCAGTTTTGGTAACCAGAATAATCACGTCGGCCAGATAACCATTGGAAATGAAAATCTTGGAACCATTCACCACATAGTGATTGCCCTCTTTCACCGCGCTGGTGCGAATGCCCTGCAAGTCTGAACCGGCACCAGGTTCACTCATGGCAATCGCGCCAATCATTTCTCCGCTAGCCATTTTTGGCAGGAAGTATTGCTTCTGTTCTTCGGTGCCGTGGTTCAAAATGTACTGGGCTGCAATCGCATGCACATGCACACCGAATGAACGGTCGCCACTGTAGGCCAGTTCTTCAAACAACACGGCCATGTGCGTAAAGTCGCCGCCGGCACCGCCGTACTCCTCGGGAATATCTGCTGACAACAAGCCCATTTCTCCGGCCTTGGTCCAGAGTTCACGGTCAACGTGTTGTTGTTTCGCCCATTTGTGCTGATTGGGCTTGATCTCGGTTTCAACGAAACGGCGGATGTTGGAACGATACAGTTCGAGGTCGGAATTCATCCAACTGGGCTTTGGGTATCTCATTTGTCTCTTCACACTCTCAAAGTTATAGGTCGCATGACCGAATGTCGTGAAGTGATTATAGGTCACGTGACCTGTTTGTCAACAATCAGGTCAATATTGGGGGTAATTTTTGAGTTAAAGTACGCACATGAATACACACGCCACCACCGACAAGGGTCACATTCGCTCGCAGGAAATACTGCGCACCGCACAGGCCATACTGGCCAGCGAGGGCTATGCCGGCCTAAGCATGCGCGGCGTGGCCACGCAGCTGGGTATTTCGCTGAGCACAGTGCAGCATTACTACACCAACAAGGAGGCGCTGGTTGAGGCCTTGCTGATCTATGTGATGGACAACTACCAGGCTGCGGTTGCGCAAGTGATGAATGCGATGAGCGACAAAAGCCAGCTTGAGCGGTTTAAAACAATCATTGATTTGATTCTGATTGAAATTCGCCGGCCTGAAACCTTTGGTGTGCTGGCAGAAATCTACGCCTTGTCAAACCGCTTGCCTTTTGCAGCACGTTTGGTCGAGGCCGTGTACGCCAGAGAGAGAAAAGAGATTTTCAAACTGATTTATGGCCTGGAGCCAAAAATCAGCAAGGCAGAATACAAGTTGAGGGCCGCAATGATCGTTGTTCAAATACATGGGCTGGTTTCACAATTGGCCCAGGACAACGACCCGAGCCTTAGCCGCAGGCAACTTGAGCAAGCGGCAAAACAAAGCTTCTTGATGCTGGCCACCAAAGCCTGACCAAAGCCACGTATCGCCTGATGTTCAGGCGTACACGTTCAATTTCGTACCCAAATTACCACTGGTGGCCAGCGCGGGTGGCTGGGGAATTGACTGGATCAGTTGCGCCACGGACGACTCAGCAATGTCCATGGTTTTCTTGAACACTGCAATTTGGCCCTGTTGAATTGATTGCGCTTGCTGCATCTGTACCGTGGCATTCACCATGGCGGCTGGGGAAACATCCATTGTTTTTCTCCGTATCTGTCATTTCGATAACGGCAGCCTGGGCTGAAACTTGAGTGCTTTATCAGGCCGGGGTTTTAGTGCCCTTTTTTGGCACGGTCCAGTATTTGAACCACCAGTTCACTTCGAATTTGCTCGCCGCGCTCTACGTTCTGCGCATGCAACAACACGTTTTCCTCAATGAGTTTCGCCATGGAGCTGAGCAGCACATAGATCAGGTCTTCAGCCTTAAACATGGCTGCGTTCTGGAGAATATTCAAAGCCCCCAAGCAGCAAGAATGTCGCAGCGCCATTTCATCCACAGCCAGGTCCCCATAATCAAGCGGGTCCTCCTTGGCAACTTCATTGACCAGCATCACAAGGGTGTTCAGATCAATTTCAACTTGATGCGTTGTTGCCATGGTGTTTCTCCGTGGTGAGCACACCTTCGTTCTACCATAGCGCTGTACAGAAAACCAGCACTGAATGGGTGTAATTGCACCCCATTAATTACAAGTATTTGCATTTATGATTAAATTGAGTAATTATTAAGAAATACTCCAAGAATGACAGGGATGAATGCCATGAAAACCGCCAAAGAATTGCAAGCCAGCCCAATCGTGGGCGAGACCCATCAGGTACAGAACGTTGCCAACGAATTGCACAGCTACAACCTGTTTACCACTGATGCAGCTTTGCTCGAAGGTGTGAAGCGCGAGGGTGGCGCTTGGGGCGTGTCTGAAATTGCCGCTTTTGGCGAAAAGTGTGGCAAACCGGAATACCTGGAGCTGGGTTTTCTGGCCAACAAATACACCCCGGAACTGGACACCCATGATCGCTTTGGCAACCGGGTCGATTCCGTGCGCTACCACGGTGCTTACCATGAGCTCATGAAATCAGCCCTTGAAGAGGGCTTGCACAGCCAGCCATGGACCCACCCACGCGAAGGCGCACATGTAGTGCGCGGTGCCAAAGCATTCATGCAAAGCCAGGTGGAGGCCGGGCACGGTTGCCCCGTCACCATGACTTTTGCCTCCATCCCAAGCTTTCGCTTACAGCCTGAAGTGGCTGCCATTTTCGAGTCCAAAATATTGAATCGCGGCTATGACCCCCGCAATGTGCCCATCGATGAAAAGCAGTCCATAACTGTGGGCATGGGCATGACCGAAAAACAAGGCGGCTCGGATGTGCGGGCCAACAGCACCATGGCCACACCTGTAAACCAGCCAGGTGCCGGGCAAATGTATTCACTGGTGGGGCACAAATGGTTTTTGTCTGCCCCCATGTGCGACGTGTTTTTGATACTGGCGCAAACCACCGCTGGAGTCTCGTGTTTTGCAGTGCCGCGCTGGTTGCCCGATGGCACGAAAAACGCTTTGAACGTCATTCGTTTGAAAGACAAAATGGGCAACAAGTCCAATGCCTCCAGCGAGGTGGAGTTTCGCGGCGCCCAAGGTTGGCTGATTGGCGAGGAAGGTCGCGGAGTGCCCACGATTATCGAGATGGTCAGCCTGACCCGTTTTGATTGCATGGGTGCCTCGGCGGGCCTCATGCGTGCGGGCTTGGTCAATGCCATTCACCATTGCAAACAACGCGCGGCGTTTGGCGCCAAGCTGATCGATCAACCGTTGATGCAAAACGTACTGGCCGATTTGCAGCTGGAATACGAAGGTGCCATGGCCTTTTCCATGCGCATGGCCCGAGCACTGGACAAAAAAGACAGCGACGAGCATGAAGCACACCTGGCCCGCCTGGCCACTGCTGTGGGCAAATACTGGATTTGCAAGCGCGCCCCACAACACAGCTATGAAATCATGGAATGCATTGGCGGCAGCGGCGTGATGGAAAACTCGATTTACCCACGCCTGTTCCGCGAAAGTGTGATCAACCCGATTTGGGAGGGCAGCGGCAACGTGCAATGCCTGGATGTACTTCGCGCCATTGGCAAAACCCCAGCGGTGCTCATGGCCTTCAATGTGGAATTGAACAAAGCACGCGGTGGCAATTCAATTCTGGACCGGTATCTGGATGGCTTGAATCAACAGTTCATGCAATTGAACCCAACTGATATGCATGGCCTTCAATACAGCGCCCGAACCATGGTGGACCAAATGGCTTTGGCCTTTGAAGCATCGCTGTTGGTGCGCCATGCACCCACCGCTGTGAGCGAGGCATTTTGCGCAAGTCGCCTAGCGGCCCAAGGCCACCACAACTATGGCGCCTTGCCCAAAGGCGTGAATGTAAAATCGATCATTGAGCGAGCCGACCCCGGCGTTGTGAAAGCGTAATTCCATTGGGCTGGGGTGACCACACTCCGAGCCCTGACCGACAGGCTATGTACCATGTCGTGAAAGGGCTTTCGCATGCGGGGTGTGGGCCAATACAATTGCCCCGCCAACGCAGGTTGTTGTCTTAAAATTGCTTCAATCGCGGGTATGCAATCGTTCCACACCATGGCATTGGGCCAAAGCATAGCGGCCCATTCAATGGCCTCCAGCTCAGCCAGCACCGAACTGAATGCCTGACAGGGCGCACTGTATAAATCCACTACCTCGCCATTCTCCATGCACACAGCTGCCATGCAATAGCGCCCCTGCCCCGCACCTGAGGCATCCACCAACACATGCCGCCCGACGTTAAACACCGCCGCAGTTCGATTTTCCGGGGCCACCCGAAATACCATGAAGACCACCCTTTCTCAAAAAGACCAATCTGACAACAAAAGTGAGAGTGTTTACCCTGAGGGTTACTACCAGCAATTGTCGCTAAAATGCCCAAATTCGAGCACCACCACAATACAACATGAACGCCTTACCCCAAGCCCAACCCGGAAAATTGTTCCAACTAGTCTTTGCACTCATCATGGGTTTTCTCATGGTGGGTATCGTTACTTTCGTCACCACCGCCAGCAATTTCGGCTTCGGCGGTAACTTTCTGGCCACGTGGTGAAAAACATACCTGATTGGTTACCTGGCTGCGGTGCCCGCCATTTATTTGCTGGCCCCCATCGCGCGGCGTATCACGACCCAACTGCTGAACTAATGCACTGAAGCAGCATTCCCCCTTTCCTCCGGTTTTCACTGGCGCTAAGCTCGGCTTATTCTTGCGATTAACAAAACTCAAGTTACAGGCCAGGAGCCCAGCACGTGACCGAATTCAAACGCACCCAGGACATGCACCAGTACTACCGCGACAGTCTGGTGAAAACCTACTTTTTCGATGAATTCGGGAAAATTCCCAAAGACACGTTGATCTCGTTGATCGATACCAACTCCTGCGATCCGGTCTATTGCGCTGAGGTGCTGCAGGGCGTGCAATCAGGTCTGCCTGCGGTCAAGGACCAGGCACTGCGGCAAATCATCATGCTGATTGCGCAGTCGCATTTGTCCATGGACAAGCACCGCAATGGCATTCAAACCCCAATGCCCGCGGCGTACAAAAAAGGGATTCGCGACGGGCTTGTGCGTGTGCTGCAAAAAGTCCCCAGTGTGAAATACCTGATCAACGCCATTCAGGTGCTTTATCGCATTGGTGAAATTGACGAAGCCATGGCCTTGGTTCGTAAAAATGAAAAAGTAGTCGACACTTCACCGCACCTTCAACAAATTGTGGCCATGATTTACACGATGGAAGAGCGTTACGAAGAAGCCTTGCCCTACCTCCTTAAGCTGGTCGATTCCGGTGCCCATCAAAGCAACTCATTGATCAAGCTGATGAGTATGGCCTGCATGTACAAGCTGGGTGCGCTGCCTGATGAACCGGTGGACTTCGCAAGCCTTGCGAATAATCACACCGTTGAGAATGCAGAATTTCCTTACCAATGGCTGATTGCACCTGGGAGTGGCCACCGCAACAAACCCACGCTGCTGATCGCCTGTGACGACAAATATTTTTATGAACACGCCCTGGCTTTGGTGTACTCGGTGCTTGAACACAACCAGGCCAATGTGCTGGTTCACTTTCACCTGTACACCCCCAATGCCAGTGTTGTTAAATACGTACTCAATCTGGCTGCGAAATATCCGCAACTTGAAATTACTGCAGCGCAGGAAACAATCGATCTGAAATCACCGACCAAGGTGGTTGAATTTGCAACCCGGCGGTTTGCAGCCAGCCAGGCTTTGCTTTCGCACTTCAATGCGCCAGTCATTTTGCTGGATGCCGATGCCCTGTGGCGCAAACCCTGGAAAGAGACCATGGGTGAATTGGCCAGCAACAGCGATGTGATTGTTTGCCAGCCCAAAGCGGCACCGTTCTGGGAGCATGTGGCCGCTGGCATGGTGTACTTGAACAACACACCGGCCGCGAAGCGTTACATCGCCCAAGTAGTGGCATTTATTGAAGACAATCTGCGAAAGGGAAAATCACTTTGGTTTCTCGATCAAATTGCCCTGTCAGCATGCCACCACGAAGCGCACAAACACCAATGGGGCATCCGCTTTGCAAGCACAGCACCCGACCAGTTAATGGATGTGAATCACGGCGAGCACGCATTGACCTGGGTAGTCACCAACCAAAAACATGCAGCGGGTGCGTATGCGGATTACAAACGTGAACTTCAACAGCGACACGAACAACTGCCCTACTCCAACCCCAACGATGCATTCCTGACAATTAGCCAACAAAAAAAACCGGTTCAGTTTCTGCAAGTGGGAGCCATGGACGGTGTGAGCTACGACCCCATTCACCCGTTCATTCGTAATTTCGGCTGGCACGGCGTGTTGGTTGAACCCCTGCCCGACATGCTGGAGCGCACACGCAACAATTACCAAGGCTGTACCGGCCTCGTGTTTGAAAACGTTGCAATTACAGAACAAGTGGAAACGAAAAGTCTGCATCGAATTGCACCCGAAGTGATAGTGAAGCACAAGCTGCCAGACTGGCTCAAGGGCATGTCCACCTTCAGTGACACCAAGCTGAAGGACTATCAACAATATGTCACTGTGGAAGAGGTGCAGTGCATGCCCTTGATGGCCTTGATTGAGCGCAATGCCCTGCCCAGTATTGATGTTTTTCAGATCGACACCGAAGGCTACGACTACACCGTATTCAAACAACTCGATTTCTCGAAATTCAGACCCACCATCATCAACCTTGAAATCGTGAATCTGAACGCAGACGAACTACAGTCACTGGAGCGAGACTTGTTTGCACAGGACTACGTGTTTTATCGCTACGAGTTCGACATGATCGCCATGGACAGGCACTGGTTTCAAAATGCGACTTGAATGCGATTAAAAATTCGCTTTAGTCTGGGGTATTCACACTGCGTATTTTTGCTCCATGAAGACGATTGATTATCCTGCCCCCACAAGGCTTCGACCATTCCAGCTCACGCAGATCAAGACGCCATGGCCCATTCGCCAACTGCTGGGCAGGCCATTTGCTCCCACTCCCGAAGAATACGCAAAACTGCACCACGGCCTTTTTGACGGCGACCCAAATATGGATCGTTACATTGAATCTCGCATTGAACAATCTTCCGAAAAACCAGATTGGCGAGAATTTCACCAAGCTCTACATTCGCCCAAGCCATCTGAATTTCAAGGCAGCGACGCGCTGCAAACCCTATTGAAATCGACCTGCACAAACCCAACTTGGGTAGATTGGAATTTGATCGAAGATGGCGTGCAATTCATTCATAGCACCGGGCGGGCTGCCACCGATGTGTTGCGCGACATGGCGCTGATGGGCGGCTACCTAATGGTGGCCTTCAACAAAACCTTGATTCTCACGGGCGAACTTGAAAAAGGTGCGGCCCCCAGGCTGGCGAGCACCGCTCAGTGGTGGCTAAAGGTGGTCAATCCATACGCCAACTACGCAAACGGACCCGGCGCCTTGGCCACACTTCGGGTGCGATGGATGCATGCCTTGGTTCGCCACCAGTTAAGAAACAGCCCAAATTGGGATTCAAACCAATGGGGCCTGCCCATCAACCAAGCGGACATGGCAGCGACCTACCTAGGCTTCAGTGCAGTCATGCTATTGGGCCTCCGTAAAATGGGCATTGTGGTAACACCGCACAATTCAAGAGCAGTGATGCAACTGTGGAAACTGATCGGCTGGCAAATGGGTGTGAGGGACGAATGGCTCGTGGACACAGAACAGCAGGCACTGGTGAAACTTCGCCAGTTTCTATTCACCCATTCACCACCTGATGAATCCACGCACCGTTTGGCCAGCGCTTTGGCCGGTGAACCATTAAGCCGCAACTACGCAAGCCTTCAAACACTTCGCAAACACTATGCACATCAAAAGCATTTGAGTTCATCCTGGTATTTGCTGGGGCCACGCATGTTTCACAAACTGGGGCTGCGCGCGCCTTTCGGTCCCTTCATTGCGCTGCTGGCTGTGCCTACCCGTGTTGCGCATCATGCACTGGGGCGAGTCATTCCCGGGCAGTGGGCACGGCTGATAAGGCATGGCCGAAAAGCGCAAGAAATTGCCGTTGCAGAACTTCAACAGCGACAAGCCGATCAGCCCAACACCCCAGTTTCTGTCAACGCGAATTGAATACGAACAATAAGTCGTATTAAACTGAACGCTCGTTTGAATTAAACCTTGCGGGGCAATATGGGAAGCTGGACGAATAAAACTGTGTTCATCACCGGCGGCAGCCGTGGCATTGGCCGGGAAATCATTCTGCGGCTGGCTCGCGAGGGTGCCAACATCACCATCGCTGCAAAGTCAGACCAACCCAACCCCAAACTGCCCGGCACCATTCATTCCGTGGCGCAGGAAGTGAATGAAGCCGGTGGCAAAGCCTTGCCAGTGGCGACCGATGTGCGCGATGAAGAACAAACCAAGCGTGCCATTCAAGCCACTGTGCAACACTTTGGCGGCATTGATTTGCTGGTGAACAACGCGGGCTTTCTTGGCATCACGCAGCTGGGTATCACCGAGACTAAAAAATTCGACTTGATGCACGCCTTGAATACCCGCGCGCCCCTGATCACCATGCGTGAATGCCTGCCACACCTTCAAGCGAGCAAAGGCAGTGTGCTGAATCTGTGCCCGCCCTTGAACATGGATGAAGGCTGGCTGGGTGCGTTCATTCCCTACACCACGACCAAGTACGCCATGACCCTGCTGAGCATGGGTTTCCAGCAAGAAGTGAAAGCCAAAGGAATTGCAGTCAAAACATTGTGGCCTGCCACCTTGATTGCCACTGCTGCGGTGGGTATGTTCAGCGGGGAAGAAGGCTTGAACGTGTCTCGCAAGCCCGAAATCATGGCAGATGCCGCTTTTGAGTTGATCAACCAGCGCAATCGTTTTTCATCGAAGGTGTCGTGGCTTGATGAAGAAGTGCTGCGTGAAACCGGTGTTTCCGATTTTGCGAAGTACGCCAACAACCCGGCTCGGGCAGATGAAATTCAGCGGGACTTCTATATCGGAAAGTTCTAAAACCCATGCGCAAAATTCCGCAGCAACAGCGATCCAAAGAACTGGTGGCACGCCTTGTTCAAGCCACGGCGCAGGCCATTCGGGAACATGGCATGGACAAATTCACCACGCACCATGTGGCCGAGCTAGCCGGTGTCAGCGTGGGCTCGCTGTATCAGTATTTCGATTCGCGAGAAGACCTTATCGAGGCTATGCTCGATATGGTCACACTGAATCTTCGCGAGGGCTTGAACAAACTGGTGCTGGAGAAAACCACCGACCTGCGGGACATGGTTGAGAGGTCAGTTCACTTCGGCATGGGCTTTTTGCGCGCTGACGACGGTTTGGCTGTTGAACTGGTTCGCAACTGGTACCGCCTCCCGACCCAAAACGTGGTGCGTCTGCTTCAAGACACCCTGCTCGATTTCATGCGGATGTATTTGTTGAAAAACCCCTTAAGCAACAACCCGGAACGGCTTCAGATTCGAAGTTTCATTATCGCGAATGCCATTGTGTTCACCATGATCCGCGCCATCAGCGAACCCAGCCCTTTCATCACCGACGAGGAACTGGAACTGGAGTTGGTGGAAATGGTGGTCAGCTTCCTAAATGCTTAGTTTCATCGTAAATCGTGCCGCCAAACCGCAAGGCGGAATCCGCACGCCTGGAGTGCACCACAGGGTAAAACATTTGGTGTGTCCAATGTTCTTGCCCGTGAATGCGATCATCCATCAAACCAATGTGCTCCGGGTATTTGCGCGTGATGTGGGCCGTGCCAAAAATGACGTCCCACAAAAACAGCATGTTGCCGAAGTTGCCGGTGTAATGGCCAATGCCATCCTTGTTGGTCAATGCATGGTGCGCCCAATGCGTAGCCGGCGTTGAAATAACGCGTTCGACAACCCACATCACCGGGTGCAAGGCTTTGATTCTGTAAAGGGGTTCATCCCAACGCCAAGAGCAATGTGCTCCCAGAATGATGGTCAGTTTCAACGTTAAATAACTGGCATACACCCAGCCACCAAAGCCCAAAAACAGCAGCCCCCCGGCAATCCACAAACCGGGCATCATCAAGTAGTAGAAAAAGTTGTTTCGAAAGGTCATGCGCACACTCATGTACTGTGCAGAATGGTGAGCACGGTGCAATGGCCACAAGAAGGGCGAATGAGAAGCCCGGTGCCACAGGTATTGAGTCAGATCGTCGCCCAACAGCAACACGCCAAACATGGCCCACCAAGGCCAATCTGCCCAAATACCCTGCCACTGCGAGAACCAGGCTTCACCCAGATTTTGCGTGACTAAGATGACCAAAGGCTGAGTAATTGCGACCAGGCTGATGAACATGAACAACTCCAGCTTAGTGTCGTTGGCCGTGGCGCTTACCGTGGTTTGGTAGCGGCGCGTGGCAAATTCCATCAATGCAAAACCCGCAATGGCAATCAAAATCAGCGCATTCTGAAATTCCGTAATTTGCATGCTCATCCCCACAGCTTAATCGATGGGATGAATTTAAGCTTGTTCGGTCAATTCGTCCAATGCATAATAAATGCACTATCAATGCAATCTATGCATTAACATGACCAATCTGCATCAGCTGGAACATCTCCTGGCTCTCAATGAAGAACGCCACTTCGCCAAAGCCGCACAAAGGGTTCACCTTAGCCAGCCGGCATTCAGCCGCAGTATTCAAGCGATTGAAAAACAGACTGGCTTGCTGCTGTTCGAACGCAAAGGCGGCGAAGTTCGCCCCACACCTGCAGGCCAGTTTCTAATTCAACGTGCCCGTATTCTGGTACTCGAAGCCAAATCACTGAAACGCGACATTGGCTTGTACCAACAAGGCGAAGTGGGTGAACTGGTCTTTGGTGTGGGGCCTTTCCCTGCGGCCACGCTGGCAGGCCAAACTATTGAAAAAATTCGCCTTGAATTTCCCCGGGTTTCAGTTCGCGTTGAAATCGACAACCCGGCCAACCTGTTGGCCTTGTTGTTGAAAGAAGAAATCGATTTTTTCGTGGCCGACACCGGCGAGGTCAACGCTGCACCCTATTTGAATATTCAACCATTGATGCGGCAGTACGGGCATTTGTATGCGCGCAGCCAGCACCCACTGGCGGGTCAAGCCCACCAGTTTGAAGCTGCCTGGGAATACGGCATTGCCTCTGTGAAACTACCCGACATGCTCAAGGCAGGCTTGGGC
This sequence comes from Gammaproteobacteria bacterium, assembly GCA_018812945.1. Classification (GTDB taxonomy): domain Bacteria; phylum Pseudomonadota; class Gammaproteobacteria; order Burkholderiales; family Burkholderiaceae_B; genus Limnobacter. The sequence continues at coordinate 18,716 of JAHJCM010000096.1, forward strand.
CAATTGCTGGGGCAAAACAGCCGCAACCTGCCACAACTGGCGCTGGAATGTGATGACGTTAATTTACTGCATCAAATCACCTTGAGCACCAATACCATTGTGGCCTCTACAGAACTTGCCGCCAAACATTGGCTGGACAACGGCAGCCTGGTGAAACTGGACATCATCGATTTTCCACCACTGTTCAGCAACATTGCGATTGTCAATTTAAGCAGTCGGTCACCTTCGCCCGCAGCCACTTACGCGATCGAACAATTCAAGCATCTCGTATAGCAGTACACTGTACTCACGTCGACTTCCTTCGCGGTATCGGTCATCATGAATGCCACCCCGATTTTTATATCCTATGCGCGCGAAGATTCCGAATGGGTGCAGAGCATCAGCGCAAGTCTGGCCGAAAAAAATATTCATGCCTGGGTCGACACCAACGCGCTCGACTACGCCAGCCTGTGGCAAGAAGAAATTCAAGACGCCATTCTTCGGGCACAACTTGTTGTGGTATTGGTCACTCCTCATTTTCTGGAATCAGTGGCTTGCCGGTTTGAGGTAGAGCGTGCAGAGCGTTTGCGCAAACGCCTGTTGCCTGTCATTGACAGCCGGGTTGAAGAGCACCAGATTCCTGCGGCCTTAAGCGCCCATCAATGGTTCAAGCTGGATCGTGACACCGACAATGCCAACACTGTAGCCACCTGGATAGAACGCAGCATCAACCTGGACCCGGACTGGCTCAAACGGCACACCGACCTTACAAGCCGTGCGCAGCAATGGGTCAACAACAAAAAAGACCCCAGCCTATTGCTGCGTGGAAAAGATTTGGCATCGGCACAAGCCATGCTTGAAGAATCCAATCACAAAGGCAAACTGTTGGGCAGTGATTTGATTGAAATGATTGCTGTGTCGGACCAAACCCAGTCGCGCCGTCGAATGACGCTGGCTGGCTTCATGGGTGGCAGTGTGTTGGCCGTATTGGCCGCGGCCACCTTTGGGTATGTCCAGCATGTGCAGGCCGAAGGCGAGGCAAAATCAGCGCTGCGCAATCGATTGAACCAACTGGCCATGGCCGGCGACTTGTCCGGCATGCTCGACACTGCCAAAGCCAATGCCGCGCGGCTTGCAAAGGACCCCATCGCCCGCCTGCAAGTGCGCCTGTTTCAGGCTGAATCGCTGTCGACCAATCTCGAATTGAAGGCCTATGAGGTTGAATCAATAGAGGTGAAAGGCGATTGGGTCATGCTGCACAGCTTTTCCTCAGGCGGGCAGTTATTCAATCTTGATCAGTGGAATGAACCGCAAAGCACTGGCAATTTTTCTGAAGGTGAAACCCACAAAGTCAGCCTTTCTGATTCAGGCAACTACCATGCGATATGGACACCAAGGCAATTCACTGTCCGTTCCTCTTCAAAACCCAATGAAGAAATACCCGCTGTGGCGATGAATGAGGAGATTGAACACATCACGCTACTGGAAAATTCAGGGCAAATCGTGATTCAACATACCAACAGTTTTGCTGTTTATCCCTGGATGCCGGGGCAAACGACACTACCGCAACCCAGCCTTCGAATGGAAGGTATTCAACTTCTGCGCGCCTTCTCGAATGGCGATTTACTGTATCGAAAACCGCCCTCAAAGGATGGTCAGTTTGAAGTATGGATTCATCAACAAAAAAGCGACCTTTTACTGGGCCGCTTCAAAGGTCAGATTCGACAAATACTCAGAAATCAAGATGACGTTTTGGCCATTCGCGTGAAACGAGAGGTACACGGATTTCAAGCAGGCAAATCCCTGGGCAAAGTGTGGGTGGCCGATGAATCAGGTGTGGCTTTGTCCAATCGCGGGCATAGTCTGGCCGTGGTTGACCCCAGCAATGAAGCACGGGTGCTCTACTTCTCGCTGGAAGACGTGGTGGTGAGTGAAGGCAAATCGCTTCGACAGAACCCAGCTGCGCTAAGAGAGGATCTTCAAGAAAACCTGCAAGATTTGCGCAACAGTGCAATACAAATTGGTGAACTGCACCCGGTTTTTGACCGAGACGACAGCCGCCTGTTTGCCCCCGGCGAGTTCAATCGATCGCTGTCACCCATCAATGCCCAACTCATCGCCAGCATGGACTCTGAACTGGGCACAGAGGGTGGGCTTTCCGACAACATTCTGATTCTGAATGGCAATGGTCAGCACCTTCTGGGCCTGTCGCTAAACCATGGCGGTAACGGCACAGTCACCCTGCATCGCTTTTCAATTCCACCACGCTTGCAACAGGGTCGCACCGGCGCCATTGCCACCACGCTTCAGGCAGACGGATCAGGTTTTTTTGCCTTGCAAACCCAGGGGCAACTGGTGCAACAACCGTGGATGAGCTCGCCCACCATGATTCAGCTTCCAGGCCTCGAAACAGGCAACCCCACATTGATGGCAGGTACCCTCTCAAGCACTGGGGATCGCGTCTGGGCAATCAACCCGCAAGGTGAATTGCTGGCCTGGACAATTCAGGGCAGCAAGGCCATGCTCAATTTCAAACAAATCATTGACCTGGATGAGCTTGCTGAGCTCAATCGCTTTCGCCCCGTCAGTGTTTCACAGAATGGAAAAAATCTAATACTGGTCGGCACACAAGGCTTGTTGCTTCTGGATGCCAACACCGGTAAAACCCGCTGCAAGCTTGAACACACGGAGCAGTTTTACGACGGCATGGCCTACTTTCTGGATGATGAAACGCTGGCCAGTGTCGACATGCTGTTCACCAACGGAACAGGTTGGGAGAACCGGCGAATTCAAGCCTTTGACGTGGCGCAATGTACACCCGTTGAACGCTTTGTCACGCGGCCCGAAGTTCAAGAAAATGAGGGATATGAAACTGGTTTTGATTTTGGCATTCAAACTGAACTGGGCGGCGCCCCGTGGATCGCCGATCGCCGCTTTGGTGCCAAGTACAGAATTCGAGACCTTCAAACCGGCAACACACTGGGGGCTTTGTCGAATCACAGTGGTCGAATTCTGGCTCTGCGATCTCATCCGGCCACAGGCTTGCTCATCAGCAGTGATGAAATGGGCTCAATCAACCTGTGGGAAAGCAGCACGCTTCGTCGCATCAAAACCCTGGATGCTCCGCAATGCCAGGCTATTGATCTGGCGTTGAACCAAACCGGCAGCCACCTGCTGGCGCGATGTGCAAATGGGCAGGCCATATGGTGGGCCATGGGCGAACAACCATGAGCGCCGTTTTTCAAGAAGTTAAAAACATGATCAGCAAAGGCGAGTTTTTCAAAGCCTACGACACCGCCATGCAGGCCTTGGATGGAAGCCCCGACAACACAGCACTGCAACACCGTGCCTTGCTGGCGCTGGCCAACGCGGGTGCGTACCGGTTGGCACTTACCCAATTCGACAGCATGGGTTTGCACCACAGCCAAGATTTGGATGTGCAATGCTTGCTGGCCCGCCTGCACAAAGACATGGGTTTTGCCCAAAAAGGCAATGCAGCCAAGGCAAGTTTTTTAATGGCCTCCCAATTGTACGAGCAGGCCTGGCGCACGCACAGCGACTCGCCACAGGCCTACTACCCAGCGATCAACGCTGCAGCCTGCGCTGCATTTTCCAGCGAACTTGAGCAAGCCGCAAAATGGGCTGGCGTGGTGTTGGATCAACTTCAAAACCAGCACACTGACACCTCAGACCCAGCCGAGCAATACTGGATCAATGCCACTCGCATTGAAGCCCTCTTGATTCAAGGGCAACTGGGCGCCGCACGTGCATTGGTACCACACACCCTTTCGCTGATAGGTTCAGACCGAACCGCACTGGCATCCACACTTCGACAACTACAACGCCTGTGCATTTGCCTGGGGCATGATTTCAACAGTCTTGGTTTTACCCCACCTCCCACTGTAATTCATTACACCGGGCACCTCATCAGCCCAACCGGACGCTTTCCGGCACATCAGGAAGAACGAGTGGTCACAGAAATTCAGGCACTGCTCGAGTTGCACAATGTGGGTGTTGGCTACGGTTCACTGGCCGGTGGTGCCGACATTCTGTTCGCAGAAAGTTTGCTCCAGCGCGGCGCCGATCTTCATGTGGTGCTGCCTTTTGAACGAGATGATTTCTTGAATGTGTCAGTACTGCGTTGTGGCCCACACTGGGCCGAGCGGTTCAAGTACTGTTTGAGTGCTGCTCGCAGCGTTCGAATGGCCACCGACGACGCCTACCTGCAAGACGAACAACTGTTTACCTACTGCAGCCAAATTGCCATGGGCTTGGCCATACTGAACGCCCGGCACTTGAACACCACAGTGGCCCAGATTGGCGTGTGGGATGGGCACACCCATGACACCGCTGTGGGCACTGAAGCCGACTTGCAACAATGGAAACACACTGGTCTACATCAGTATTTAGTAAACAGCCAAACTGGCACGTTCAGCGACGGTTTGTCTGCCAACACAGTCGTAGCAACCCCCACAATCATCCACACCAAACAACACGGCCGCGAAAGCAAAGCCATGCTGTTTGCTGACGTGAAAGGTTTCAGCAAGCTGAGTGATGCCGCACTGCCCGCATTTGTTGAACAAATCATGGGGCGTTTGGCCAAGGTAACCGCCCAGCACTATGATCACTTACACAGCATCAACACCTGGGGTGATGGCGTGTTCGCTGTGTTCAACAAGGTGAGCGCCGCCGCAGAATGCGCGCTGGCCATGCAGGAAAGCATGGCAGGAATTGATCGAACAGCACTTGGATTATCCGAAGAATTGTCCTTGCGGATCGGTTTGCACCTGGGCCCGGTGTATTTAACCCTGGACCCCATTACCTTGCGCGAAACCGCAATCGGCGCGCATGTCAGCCGCGCTGCGCGAATAGAACCAGTCACGCCGGAGGGCTGCGTGTACGTCACCGAAACCTTTGCCGCGGTGTTGGCCATTGACAGTAACAATCAATTCGCCTGCGACTATGTGGGGCAAACCGAAGCAGCCAAAAACTATGGTCTGATGCGCATGTTTTTGCTCAGACGAACCGAAGACAGAAACGCGACCACGGTGGTGCTGAATTTTGAGTGCTAGCAGATAACAGAATAATCAACACATCATGGATAAAAAGCCGGTGGCTTACGATGCTTCGTTTGTTGTTCATACGCATACGCCAATCCAAACAAGCTGCCCTCTTCCCAACGCCTTCCCAAAAACTCGATGCCTACCGGACGCGGCCTGTTGTCCTCTGAGAAACCTGCGGGTACAACAATCGAAGGCAATCCGGTGGTTGACCCGAACTCACAATTGTCACCTTGAGTCATTCCAGTTTCCATTGCGGGACGCAACACGGGTGGGTACACCAATGCATCAAGCTTGTTTTCATTCATGAAGTCTTCGACGTACTTGCGCAGTTCAACCCGTCGGGCCAGTGTTTGCTGATAGCCAGCCGACTCGGTATCGCGAAGTGCCAACGACGCGCCAATCAATGCCTGGATCACGGGGTGAGCGCGACCACTAAGAAATACCGACTGTGTATCAGGATGCGGCGCGTTAAAACTGGCCAAATACTCATCAAGATGATCTGCAAACTCGCGCGGAATCAGCAGAATCGAGAGTGACTCGAATTCAGGCAAGTCGATCGGATCCACCAACGTGGCACCAGCAGCCTGCAGGTCAAGCAAAGCTTGTGAGAACGTAGCCACAACCGCAGGGTCTGTGCCAATTGCATCTGTTCCACCATAACTTCTAAGTACACCCAATCGTTTACCTTTCAGGGCCCCCGCTTCCAAAAAGGCTGTGTAGGTCTGCGGCTGTACACGCGTCGCGTCCAATGTTTTTGCATCTGCAGGATCGACGCCTGCCATGGCATCAAGCAACAAGGCCGCATCACGCACGGTTCTCGTCATCGGACCACCCACATCCAAGGTATGCGAAAGGGGCACCAAGCCATCTTGCGAGACCAAACCCACAGTGCTGCGCACCCCGACCAAAGAATTGTTACTCGGTGGCAGGCGCACCGAAGCACAGGTGTCAGAGCCTGTCCCTACCAATCCGAAGTTAGCCGCGATCGACGCACCAGTGCCCCCCGAAGACCCGCCCGCATCTCGCGTGGTGTCATATGGTGTGCCAATGCGGAAAGTTTGCGTGTTGTAGCTTTGTGTAAAGTAGGCGAATTCCGTCATCGACGCTTTGCCCAGAATCAATGCACCGTGCTCACGCATTCGCTTCACTGTAAACGCATCATCGGGTGGCTGCGAACCTTGTAAGGTGGCGCTGGCCGCTGTCGTTGGAAACTCTTTGGTGTCATAGAGATCTTTCAGAATCACCGGCACGCAATGCAGCGGACCAGTCAAACCCTTTTGGGCGTAAGCATCGTCAAGCGCCTGTGCCTGCTCTTGAAGCAAAGGGTTGATCGACACCATGGAATTCAAAGGCAAGCCGCCTGCAGCGGGAATGATTGCCGTGTCCAGTGCCGAAATACGATTGACATAAAGGTTTGCCAGTTCGACACAGGTCAGCGCCGTACCGTCCTCCTGAATTAATTGACCTGCAAAGGCCTTGTGAACATCGTCAATCGTCGCCTCCAGTAACTTGAATTCCCCAATCACAGCCTGCGGGTTCCCAGATTGAGTGGTGCGCGTAGAAGTTTGAGGCGAAGAATCTGAGCCTCCGCTGCACGCCGACAACACAAATATCATCATAGTAATGAGCGGAGAATACTTCATGGCGAATCCTTCTTTGATGCACATACAAACCTAACCCGTGCATACTCAGCAAGCTTCATGCCGTCAGTAAAGTGATGTAAAGCCGCCCCAACAGTTGCGGGTAAGTGCACCAAGGCCGCGCACACCTGGCCATGTTCTTACTACCCACGGATTGCGTTAGTATCGTTGTGGTGCAATTCACGGTGCACAGCCCACCACACTGCGTTTTATGAGAAATTTGATGAACAACACCTTTCGCGCACAGTGCCACTGTGGTCAATTGTCTATTCGCTTTTCCCAAGCGCCAGTCGCACAGTTGGTGTGCCACTGCCGGGATTGCCAAGCCGTCAGCGGCATGACTTATGCAAAAGCAGCTTTTTTTAAAACCGAAGAACAATGTGCACAAGGCGAGTTTGTGGCGGTTGACATGACAGGCGGCTCAGGCAAACCCAAGCAATACCGAAGATGCAGCCAATGCAACGATTTTGTTTATGCCACAGTGGATGCGCTGACTGGCCTGTTGGGTGTGGCTGCAGACAAACTGGAGCCGCCCTTTGAGTTCAACCCCATGGCCCATGTGTGGACCAGCGAGAAGGCACCCGAGACGGAAATTCCTGCAGGTGTATTTCAGTTTCCCAAAGCACCACCGTTCAGGCCGGGGAAATAAAGAAATGAAGAATTGCGGAACTATTCGTACATTGCGGAACTGAAAGCAAAAGGCCCACATTGCTGTGGGCCTTCTTGTATTTGGCTCCCCGACCTGGACTCGAACCAGGGACCTGCGGATTAACAGTCCGTCGCTCTACCGACTGAGCTATCGGGGAAAGAGCCGAGATTATAGCAGCGAAATTTTTTTGTGCAACCCTAAAGTCCGAAA
>JAHJCM010000097.1 GCA_018812945.1 Gammaproteobacteria bacterium
AAAACCACTGCGTTTGAACAGGGACAAGGCTTGACTGTTCAGGCCGCAAAATATCAGTGTATGGCCCGCACGCTGCAGTTCCGAATTCAATTCCTCCAGGCATTCCAGCGCGGTGGTGTCGATTGAAATGGTTTGGTGAAGGTCGAGAATCAAAATTTTGGTCGATTTTCCGGTGTTCAGAATCAGGTTTTCAATTTTCCCCACCACTGCAAAAAACAGGGAGCCATAAATTTTATAGGCCGCAATTCCTCGTGCCCTGTCTTCGTCTTTCAGGTAAACCGGAATGAATTCTGTGAGGGTTGAAACCCGATAGATAAAAAATGCGCCTGCCAATACCAAGCCCACCTGAACTGCAACCGTAAGGTCGACAATCACTGTGAGAAGGAAAGTGGCCAACATGATGACCCTGTACACGGTGGTGTACTGCTTTAATTTCGGGAATTCACGCCATTCACCCATGTTGTAGGCCACGAACATCAAAACGGCCGAGAGCACTGCCAATGGAATGTGAAACGCCAGTGGTGCGGCGACCAGTATAATGATCAACAGCACCAATGCGTGAATAATTCCCGCCACAGGGGAGTTTCCGCCTGAACGGATATTGGTGACTGTGCGGGCGATGGTGCCCGTGGCCGGCATGCCGCCGAACAGGGGCGAGGCGATATTGGCCAAACCTTGGGCCATCAATTCCTGGTTGGGGTCGTGTTTCTCATGGGTAATGCCGTCGGCCACGCGCGCGCACAACAGCGATTCGATGGCGCACAGAAATGCAATGGTCAAGGTGGGGCCAATTAGCGTTTGAACGCTGGCCAACTCGATGGACGGCAGGGTCAACGTTGGAAGGCTGCGTGGAATTTCGCCAAATTTGCTGCCGATGGTTTCAACGTCAAGCCCAAGAATGTAGGCAGCCAGGGTGCCAGCAACCAGCAATATCACAGAGCCGGGAACACTTTGAAGAATTTTCGGAAACGTGCCTTCAGCGTGTCCTTTGCTGAGCACAGCAAACAATTTGGGCCATAGAAAAAGGAACGCGAGGCTTATGCTGGCAAGCGCGAATGCAGACCAATTGAGGCCAGGAATAGCCTGCAGCAAGGCCCAGTTCTTTTCAAAAAAATTGCCTTGGGTCACATCAATGTTCAAACCAAAGAAATCTTTGATTTGAGACAGTGCAATTAATACCGCGATGCCGTTGGTAAAGCCGATCACAATGCTGACCGGTATGAGTCGCACCAGGCTTCCTAGGCCAGTCAAGCCCATGAGGAACAGTAGCCCCCCAGCCATCAGTGTGCAAACGATCAGGTTGGCCACGCCATATTGGTTGACGATGCCGAGCACCACCACGATAAATGCACCGGCAGGGCCGCCAATTTGAACGCTGGATCCGCCAAAGGCGGAGATGATGAAGCCCGCCACAATGGCGGTGAAAAGGCCGGTTTGGGGCTCAAGCCCGCTGGCAATTGCAAAGGCCATGGCCAACGGCAGCGCAACTACCCCTACGGTAATGCCTGCCCCCAGGTCTTTCAAAAAACGCTGGGAGTTGTATCCCTGCAAGCTGTCCACAATACGTGGTTTGAATGGCTTGAGCGTTTTCAGAAACTTGGGGGTGGCCATGATTTCCTTTTAGCTGATTTTCATTCCTGGCGTAAGTTTGCCCAACGCTGTCAGGGTGCTTAATGCGGTGTCGTCATCCGATGCTGCACACAACACCATGCCTTCAGAAATACCAAACTTCATTTTGCGTGGTGCCAGGTTGGCCACCACCACAACGTACTGCCCAGTCAGCTGTTCTGCCTGATAGTGCGCAGCGATACCCGAAAAAATATTGCGTGGTTTTTCTTCGCCGAGATCGACAGTGAGTTGGAGCAATTTCGTGGAGCCCTCTACTGCCTTGCACTCTTTCACCAAACCAATTCGAAGATCAATCTTGGTGAAGTCGTCAATACTGATGTATTCGCCTGACGCGGTGCTTGCAGATTCCTTGGTCGGCTTTTTGGCATCGGTTTTCACCGGGGGTGCCGAAGCAGGTGTCAAAGATTGTTTGTTGGCGTCGATCAATGCATCAATTTGCTTTTGATCCACGCGCTGCATCAGGTGTTTGAATGCCTGCACGGGTGCCGCACTGCTTAACGGAGTGTTTACATCGGCCCAGGTCATTGGCGCGACACCCAAAATATTCTCGGCGTTGCCGGCCAGTACTGGCAGCACAGGTTTCAAATAAAGTGTCAGCAAGCGGAACGCTTCAAGACAAATGGAACAAGCGGTTTGCAATTCGGCTTGCTTGTCCGGGTTCTTGGCCAATTCCCACGGCTTTTCCTGATCCACGTAGGCATTCACTTTGTCGGCGCAGGCCATGACTTCGCGAATGGCTTTGCCATATTCACGTTCGTCGTAATGTGTAGCAATTGCGGCAGCCTGTGCGCGAATGTCTGCAAGCAGCGGGTGTTGCATGGCGGAATCAAGTACGCGGCCTTCGAAGTTTTTCACCAGAAAACCCGCGCTTCGGCTTGCGATATTGATGTATTTGCCGACCAGGTCACTGTTCACTCGGGCGGTGAAATCTGAAAAACTCAGGTCCAGGTCTTCCATGGTGGAATTGAGTTTGGCCGCAAAGTAGTAGCGCAGCCATTCCGGGTTCAAGCCCTGTTGAATGAAGCTTTCGGCGGTAATGAAGGTACCGCGGCTCTTGCTCATTTTTGCGCCGTCTACAGTCAGGAAACCGTGTGCGTTGACCTTGGTGGGTGTGCGCAAACCGGCAAACTGAAGCATGGCGGGCCAGAACAGGGCGTGGAAGTAAAGAATGTCTTTGCCGATGAAGTGAATCATTTCGGTGTTGGTGTCGGCTTTCAGGAATTCCTGATAGTCCACGCCAATACGCTCGCAAAGATTTTGGAAGCTGGCAAAGTAGCCCACCGGTGCGTCCAGCCACACATAGAAGTATTTGCCAGGTGCATCTGGAATCTCGAAACCGAAGTAGGGTGCGTCGCGGGAAATGTCCCAGTCAGCCAGTTTGCCACTGCCTTCTTCGCCCAGCCATTCTTGCATTTTCCGGCTGGCTTCAACTTGAAGGCGGCCCTCGCTCTGCGTCCATTGGCGGAGGAAATTCTCGCAGCGCGGGTCTGAAAGCTTGAAGAAGTAATGGTCAGAGCTTTTGCGCACAGGCGCTGCGCCCGATACAGTGGAGTAGGCGTTTTTCAGTTCGGTGGGCTGGTAAGTGGCACCGCACACCTCGCAGGAATCTCCGTATTGGTCATTTGCGCCGCACTTCGGGCATTCTCCCTTGATGAAGCGGTCCGGCAAAAACATTTCCTTCACTGGGTCGTAGAACTGTTCCACCGAGCGGGTTTGAATGAGCCCTGCATCGCGCAAACGTGTGTAAATGGTCTCGCAATGGGCCTTGTTCTCTGGCGCGTTGGTGGAATAGTAGTTGTCAAAGCCCACGTGGAAGCTGGCGAAGTCCCGCTGATGCTCTGTGCTCACGCGCGCGATCAGTTCTTCCGGGCTGATACCCTCGGCTTGTGCGCGCAGCATGACCGGTGTGCCGTGTGTGTCGTCGGCACACACGTAATACACCTCGTTGCTTTGCATTTCCTGAAAGCGAACCCAGATGTCGGTCTGAATGTATTCGACCAGGTGGCCTAGGTGAATGGCGCCATTGGCGTAGGGCAAGGCAGAAGTAACAAGAATTCGGCGAGTCACGATGTTGTTCTTTGAGGTTGTTCTAAACGCAATGCGTTATTGTACGCGCGATTGAAGGCTTGAAGAGAGCTTGGCTGTGGTGCCCCGGGGCCGGAATCGGAAAGTGCATCGTATGCTGCGATTATATTGGCTTTCAGAGGTTTATTGATTGCAATATGATTAGGTCGGTCGTTCAGCGCCACGAGGAAAGGAGGATGAAATGCATGTTTTGCTTGTCG
>JAHJCM010000098.1 GCA_018812945.1 Gammaproteobacteria bacterium
GTCCGGTTTGCAGACCACATCAAAAGACGGCATAGTTCATTCCTTCAAGCATAATGCCTCATTGTAATCGCTAGACCACTCCCTATGTCAGCCCTCACTGCCACCCACAGCGTCGATCTGCAACCCTTGCATACCTTTGGTTTACCAGCCCGTGCCCGCGAGTTGCGTTTGTTGGGCAGTCTGTCCGATTTGCTGGCTTTTGCTCGCGCCCGGCAAGAAGGCCAGCCATTTTTGTTGCTGGGCGAGGGCAGCAACACGGTGTTTACCAGCCCACTGGTGGACGCAACGGTTTGGAAAGTTGCCTTAAAAGGCCGACAGTATTTGGGCTGCGATGGTGTTTTTCACCATGTGCGGGTGCAGGCGGGCGAAAACTGGCATCAAACAGTCGAGTGGACTGTGGCCATGGGTTGGGGCGGGCTGGAAAACCTCGCCCTGATTCCGGGCTGTGTGGGTGCAAGCCCTGTTCAGAATATTGGGGCCTATGGCGTTGAACTCAAGGACCGCGTTTCAGCGGTGCACGCATTTGATCTGGATGTTCAAAAAGAATGCATTTTCAATCTGGATGAATGCGAGTTTTCATATCGTGACAGTGTTTTCAAGCATGCTGCGCAGGGACGTTATGTGATCACGGCAGTAGATTTTGCCTTACCCGTACAATGGCAGCCTGTGTTGGGGTATGGGGATGTGGCTCAGCGTGTGGCTGAATTGGGATCAGTTACCCCCATGAATCTGTTGAAGGCGGTAAGTGCCATACGTACACAGAAGCTGCCAGACCCTGCCGTATTGGGTAACAGTGGCAGTTTTTTCAAGAATCCAATTGTTGGCGCTGCACAAGCCAAGGCCCTTGTTCAGCAGTTTCCAAATTTGGTCCACTACCCGGCTGACCATGGCCAGGTCAAGTTAGCTGCCGGGTGGTTGATTGAACAATGTGGTTTGAAGGGGCATGTGCTGGGTGGTGTGGGTGTTTACAGCAGGCAAGCCCTGATTCTGGTGAACTTGGGGCAGGGAAGTGGCAGTGACTTGTTGCAACTGGTTCAGCATGTGCAATCCAGTGTTCAGCGCAAGTATGGTGTGTTAATTGAGCCAGAGCCCAATTTGATCCCAGGCTTCTCAGAGGCGACCACACCAGGCACATGATCATTGATAAAAAAGCCGTTGAGCTTTGGTGAAATTGGCAAATTTCCCGTAAATCTGAGTAGGGAAGCCATCTCGCTTGGTGCACTCAGAATCAGTTTGCCGTTGATGTGCAGGTTGAAGTTGCCAGACCGATGAATTGTGTCGCCGTCAATCACCTTGTTGACTAAACCATGAATTAGCACATCGTCATTGCCGATTTTGATTTTCAGTTTGTTGAAAAATTCGGTTTCCCGGCTTGGGTAAAATTGTTGGTGTTCGAGATACCCGAAGTTTTCCTTTACATAGCTGCCGGAGACAAAGACAGCTTTGACCCCGGACTGAGGATTTTCGATTCGTGTGCCTTTGCTCCACGAGTATTCGTCTTTGATCCTCATGTTTTTGGTGTTGGATTGCTCGAATTCAGTGGTTCGCACTAGTTTCCCATCCAAAACAATATCAAAGTCGAGTGTGGCTCTTTTTTTCTGACTCGCATGGGGAAAGCTGAGTTTCAGGTTTTTCGCGAATTTCTCTAACTTGTGAATATCTCTGTTATTTTGTTTGTCGACTTTTCTGGACTGAATGAAGGTGCCGCTCACCAGCGCCCCCATTTCGTTTCCCAGTCCATCGGTTTTTTGAATGAAGCAGGAATTCATTTCCAGTTTCATGGCCTCATGAAGAGATTCGGCATTGCGCACCGGTGTAACCAGCTCAGCTTTTACTTTGTCGTGACAGCCGTCGAAATACATGGATACTGCTGATTTGCGCATGTCCCAAATTGGCAAGGGTTCCGAGATTCGGGCAGACACTTGATCAAACACATGGACCAAATTGAAGATGGATTGAAGTTTCAGCGATTCGACTCGTCTTGATTCAATGAGCAGTTGATTCGAATCAGGTTCAAGTCCCGTCACAACGGCTTTTTCGCTGGTTACGCTGTTGCCAAATGCATCTTGAATCACTACATCATATTCATCAGGGTCAATTTTCTTTTCCACCGAGACGATTTCGAAACTTTGCTGTGTTGCGCCGGCTATGGGCACGCGGTTTAGCCGCCATTGAATTGATTTGACGGGTCCCTTGACTAATACTGACAAGGTGACCGGTTTTCCGATTTCAGCCATCACAGAGTTAGGGTGTGCGGCAAAACCAAGGTCAGCAAAATGTGTCACAGCCGCAGCTGTGGTTGACGTGACAGTTAAGCCGAATGCAACCAGAATGGCGGAAAACAGCAGTTTTTTGAAGTGCATATGCGCTTTTGAATTAAGAACCCTACCCCTGCTAAGTGGCCCTTGCTCCAGCAATGTTCCATTCACGGTCAAAATCGCAGGCATAAAAAAACCGCCACCTGGTGGGTGGCGGTTTTCCAGCCTGATTCACGGCAAGTGAATCGCTCAGCCGCGTTTTAGTTTGGCATTGGCTGCAATTCGCATACGCAGGGCATTCAATTTGATGAAACCACCCGCGTCGGCCTGGTTGTACGCGCCACCGTCCTCGTCAAAGGTTGCAATATTTTGGTCAAACAGTGAATCTGTTTTCGAATCGCGGGCCACCACGATCACATTGCCTTTGTACAATTTCACGCGTACCCAGCCATTCACAGTATTTTGAGTGTGGTCGATCAGGGTTTGCAGGGCCACACGTTCCGGTGCCCACCAGTAGCCGTTGTAGATCATGCTGGCGTAGCGGGGCATCAAATCATCTTTCAAGTGGGCCACTTCTCGGTCCAAGGTAATTGATTCAATGGCGCGGTGCGCTTTCAGCATAATGGTACCGCCGGGCGTTTCATAGCAGCCGCGGCTCTTCATGCCCACGTAGCGGTTTTCTACCAAGTCAAGGCGGCCGATCCCATGTTTGCCACCCAATCGGTTCAGTTCGGTCAGCACAGTTGCTGGGCTCATTTTTTTGCCATTCAGTGCAACGATATCGCCTTTTTCGTATTCAATGTCCACGTACTCGGCTTGATCGGGGGCCGCTTCGGGGCTGACTGTCCAGCGCCACATGGCCTCTTCGGCTTCTGCGCTGGGGTTTTCCAGGTGGCGGCCTTCAAAGCTGATGTGCAGCAGGTTGGCGTCCATGGAGTAGGGTGCACCGCCTTTCTTGTGCTTCATGTCGATTTCAATGCCGGCATCTTCTGCGTACTTCAGAAGCTTCTCGCGGCTCAACAAGTCCCACTCGCGCCACGGAGCAATAATTTTAACGCCAGGCATCAGTGCGTAAGCGCCCAGCTCGAAGCGAACCTGGTCATTGCCCTTGCCTGTTGCGCCGTGTGAAATAGCGTCTGCGCCAGTTTCACGCGCAATATCGATTAATCGCTTGGCGATCAAGGGGCGTGCAATCGATGTGCCCAACAGGTATTCACCTTCGTACACAGTGTTGGCGCGGAACATGGGGAACACGAAATCGCGTACGAATTCTTCACGTACGTCGTCGATATAAATATTCTCAGGTTTGATACCGAACTTCAGTGCTTTTTGGCGCGCGGGTTCCAGTTCTTCACCCTGGCCCAGATCGGCAGTGAAGGTCACTATTTCGCAACCATAGGTGTCTTGCAGCCATTTCAAAATGACTGATGTGTCCAAACCGCCTGAATAGGCGAGTACTACTTTGTTGATGTCGCTCATGGTTCTCGATTCAAAAAGGGTTGTTACAGGTCCGCTTACTTGCGGCCCAACAAAAGGAATTCCATTAGGGCCTTCTGGGTGTGCAGGCGGTTTTCCGCCTCGTCCCACACCACACTTTTCGGCCCGTCAATCACTTCGGCTGCCACTTCCTCGCCACGGTGAGCGGGCAGGCAATGCATGAACAGGGCTTCCGGGTTGGCCACATCCATCATTTCTGTGTCTACCTGAAAATCGGCAAACGCGCGGCGGCGCGCTTTGTTTTCATTCTCGAAGCCCATGCTGGTCCAAACGTCGGTGGTCACCAAGTCAGCGCCTTTGCAGGCGTCCATTGGGTCTTCAAACCACTCGTGGTGAGTACCTTTGATATTGGTTTTCGCGGGGTCAATGTTGTAATCGCTTGGCGTGGAAATGTTTACCTTGAAGTCCAGCAATTCAGCCGCTTGCAACCAGGTGGCGCACATGTTGTTGCCATCGCCTACCCAAGCCACCGTTTTGCCTTGAATGCTGCCGCGGTGTTCAATGAAGGTAAAAATGTCCGCCAAAATTTGACAAGGGTGGTATTCATTGGTCAAGCCATTGATGACTGGTACTCGGCTGTTGGCTGCAAATCGTTCAATAATTTCCTGCTCGTAGGTACGAATCATCACGATGTCGCACATACGTGAAATAACCTGTGCTGCATCCTCAACCGGCTCACCACGACCCAGTTGCGAATCTTTGGTGTTCAGGTAGATGGCTGAACCACCCAACTGGTGCATACCCGCTTCAAAGCTAAGCCTTGTTCGGGTGGACGCCTTCTCGAAAATCATGACCAAGGTACGGTCTTGCAGCGGGTAGTAAGGCTCGTAGCGCTTGAATCTCGCTTTCACATCGCGCGACGATTGCATCAAGTACTCGAACTCGTCTTTGCTGATGTCGTTGAACTGCAAAAAATGTTTGATAGGCATTTTTGTAGACCGGCTTGCCTGGCAGGCCGGCTCCTCCTTACGCGGATTGTTCAAGAAACGCTTTAATTAAAGGGGCCAATTCCATGGCCAGCGTCTCTGCTTCTTCTTTTTTAATCACCAGTGGAGGCAACAGGCGCACCACATTGTCTCGGGTTACGTTAATGATCAAACCTTTGTCCCGCGCGATAGCAACCAGTTCGCCACAGGGTTTCCACAATTCAACTCCAACCATCAGGCCGCGACCGCGAATGTCTTTCACACCGGCGATACCGGCAAGTTCACGGGATAAAACGGCGCGAATCAACTGACCCATTTGCTCGGAATGAGCCAGCAGACCTTCTTCTTCCATGATTTCAATGGTGGCCAATGCTGCCACTGACACCAGTGGGCCACCACCAAAAGTGGTGCCGTGTGTTCCTGGCGTGAATACGCCAGCAGCAGGGCCCCAGGCCAGGCACGCGCCAATTGGCACGCCTGAACCCAACCCCTTGGCCAAGGTGATTACATCGGGCTGAATGCCAGCATGCTGGTAACCAAACCACTTGCCAGTGCGGCCAATACCACTTTGCACTTCGTCGATCATCAACAGCCAGCCTTTGGCGGTACACAACTTGCGCAGGGCTTGTAAATATTCTGTATCGGCCACATTGATGCCGCCTTCACCCTGCAAAACTTCCAGTAGAACGGCCTGGATTTCGGGGTTGTCGTCTGCCGCCTGTTCAATTGCTGCGAAGTTTTTATAGGGTACGCGTACAAACCCGCTCGGCAGGTCGCCAAACCCAACCTTGGCCTTGGGGCTGTCCGTGGCAGCCAGTGTGGCCAAGGTACGGCCGTGCCAAGCGCGTTCCATCACAATAATCTTTGCGTTTTCTATGCCTTTCTTGTGGCCATAATATTTGGCCAGTTTGATGGCCGCCTCGTTCGCTTCAGCGCCCGAGTTGCAAAAGAAAGCCTCGTCCATACCTGAAATTTCGCACAGGCGATCAGCAAGATTTGATTGCTCAACCACGCCGTACAAATTCGAGGTGTGAATCAGTTTGCCTGCCTGCTCAGAAATGGCTTTCACCAGCTTCGGGTGATTGTGACCCAAACCATTCACTGCGATACCGGACAAGCCATCCAGGTACTTTTTGCCATCAGTTGACCACATCCAAGCGCCATCACCATGAGTGAAAGCAATGGGCTGGCGGGCGTAAGTTTTCATTAAGTGGTCTGTCACGTTAAAACTCTCTATCAGCAGTGTTCAGGCAAAACGCGGATTCTAAAAACAAACGCAGCCAATCGGTCGACGTGCGGCTGCGTTGTGCAAAGCGAAATTGTACGACGAATCAAGGCTTAAGGGCTAGTCTTGGCGGTGAGCCCGGGTCCTAAATTCATCCAGATCAGAGGGTAAGTGCTTGGCCCTGAGGTATTCATGGGCGACTACCGACAAGCATTCGTAGCTTGGTAGAGGGAAAGTTCTGCCCGAGGTTCGAATATTGTCGATTTTCATGGAGTCGACGTTGTCTCGACTCATCAGTGGCTCACCCGGTGCCAGCTCCATCAAAAACGCTTGGACCTTCGCAGCAACGTCAGGAATACCAAATATCAGCGGGTTTTTTCCAACAGCGCGGGCTGAAAGCTTAACTAACTCTTTCAAGGTGAAAATCTCGGTACCCACCAAATCATAGGTGTTGTGCAGGGTGTCTTTGCCTTGATCTTCCACACATGCGAACACGGCTTTGGCCACATCACTGACCGAAACTGGTTGGAAGCGTGCATCAGCACCGGCCAATGGAATGAAGGGCGCGATCTTCGCCAGTGATGCGAATGTATTCAGAAACTTGTCCTCACGACCAAACACCACCGAAGGGCGAAGAATTGTCCAGGCCAGTCCGCTGTCTTTGACCACAGCTTCGCCGTCGGTTTTGGAGCGCAGGTACATGGACGGCGCCGGGTTTTGTACACCGACACCCAACGCGCTGATGTGAACAATTCGTTTGGCGCCATGCTTGGACATAGCGGTGCACAAGGCTTTGGGGAATTCAACGTGGTTGACCCGAAAGTTTTGGCCGTAAGGTTTACCGGGTTTGCTGTGCAGCACACCAAGCAAATTCACGACAATGTCTTGCCCCGACACAAGGCGACCCAGTGTGGCGCGATCATGGATATTTGCTTCAATAATTTGGCACGTTGGTAGGGTCAGCAGATGCTTTGCCTTGTCATAGCGGCGCGTAGGCACGGTAATTCGGTAACCGGCTTTGGCCAGTTGATTACAAACGGCTTGGCCCAGAAATCCCGAACCACCGATCACCAATACATTTTTTGTCTTACTCATAGAAACAGCATTCACCTGATTACTTGGATCCGTAGATGATACCCAGTCTTTGTTTCAAAGGGATCGACGCATTGTTCAACAGCAGGGAATAAGCCATGGTGTTGGACATTACGTTCTTTACGTAACCGCGTGTTTCGTCAAACGGAATCAATTCCGCAAAAATAGCCCCCTCAATCTTCCGGTCGCCCAGACGACGTTTCCACAGGGCAGGCCGGCTTGGGCCCGCGTTGTAACCCGCAGAAGCAAGCACTGGTGATTGGTCGTGTTGCTCAAATACCATTTTCAGGTAGCTGGTGCCCAAAGTCAGGTTGGTCTCAATTTCGGTAATGTCAGCAGGCTTGAAGTCGGACATGCCGATTTTTTTCGCCACATACTTGGCTGTAGCGGGCATCACTTGCATTAAGCCACTTGCGCCTACGCCAGAACGCGCAATGGTCACAAAGCGAGATTCCTGGCGAATCAGGCCGTATACCCAGGATTCATCCACACCAATTTCCCGGGTTTTCGCCCGCATGTTCTCGCGGAAGGGAGTCAGGTATCTTAAACCCAAATCGTGTTCAATCTCGGTTCTGTCTGCTGCTGCAATTGCCCGGTCGTAGAGTTGATTGCGTTCAGCCCAAGTCGCAGCAGCAAGCAACTGCCGGTCGTTCATTTGCGCAACTTGTAGATTGAATTCCCAGAAGCCCTCGGTGCGCAGGCCCGCATCGTAAAGTGCAAGTGCACGCAACAATCCAGGGTGTTTTTTTGCCCAGTCCAACTCGGCTGCGCTTAATAATTCGGGGCGCTTTGGGGCCGTGACTGAGTCGCCTAGTTCTTCATGGGCCAGTTTCCCGTAGAAAGAGAATGGACTGCTGGCTTTGATCCATTCTTGCCTGGCTTCAACCAACTTGCCTGATTGGGCCAGTGCACGTCCGCGCCAATAGGTCCAAGCCTTGTCTTCCCTCAGATTTGGACTCATCTCATTGGTGGCCTGAAGCACAGAATTCCAGTCCTCCAAAAGCAACGCCGAGCGCACTTTCCACTCTTGTTGTTCCTGGCTCATAACTTCAGGTTTGCTGCGCTGGAAGTAGGTCAGCGCGTTTCTGTCCCAGACCAGGGCGGCGCGGTATCCCACATGAGCCCAAAGCCATTGCTCAGAGCCAGACGAAAGTTTGCCCTGATAATTTTCAATAATCTGTCGTGCTACGCGCTCATAATCCTCAATCGCTTTTCTGGCCAGTGCACCTGTCAAGTGCAGGTCTGTTTCGGCAGTTTGGCTTGACGATTTCAGGTATTTGTCGGGATTGAAAACAGCCTCTCGCAAGGTGGCGCTGTCGATTGCCTTTCCCCAGGCCGTGTCTTCGAATTCGTCAACAAACTTGATTGCGCTGGTCAGCTGGTTTGCCGCTACCATTTGCAGCACATGGCGATCCAGGTCTTGCGCGCTAACACCACCCAGTCGGTACAGATTTTTCAGAAGAACCCGACATGTTTTAGGTAGGCGTTTATCAAAACTCACCACAGCATCCAGTTTGTATCTCACCAACTGTCCTTGCTCTGCTGCGTACATCAAATCAGCACACTCAACACCTTGATCTGGGCGGTAGCGCAGGTGTTCTCGCTGCTCTGCGAAATCAGTCCACTGCGCTGTTCGCGCCAGTTGCTCAAGCCAGTCTCGTCTCAATGTTTCGGCTGGCCAGCTGTTGTCATATTTGTTCAGCAGAGGCAAAACTTCCGACTTATTCCACACCACTTCTCGATCGGGTAATTGTTTCTCCACCCCTTTCTGAAAAAAGCGAAACTGCCAGATGTCCACGTAGGGTCTGAATATGCTTTTTTGCGGCAATTCAGAAGTCAAGCGGTTAAACTTATCGTATGCGCCATCTGCATACGCAGATTTGATCTGTTTGATTAACTCTGCATCCGTTTCTTTGTTGGCCAAAGCGGGTTGAAATGCCATGGCACCCAAGGCAAGCAAGGGTAGCGAAATCCAACGTGAAATGTGGTGAGAAATTGTCATTGTTCCTGTCATGAAAAAATCATTGCGGCAAATTGCTCTGGCTTATCGAAATCGGCTTCAGCCCGAAGAAATCAACTCGCTTAGCCAAGAAATTTCGACATCTCTGATAACTCTACTCCAAACATTCCAGCCTTGCACTGTGGGTCTGTTCTATCCCACACGCGGCGAGCCGAATGTACTCGCCATTACGAATAATTTGGCGCTCAAAGGCTTTCGGTGGGCCTTGCCGGTGTGTTGTGAGTCGCCAACAGGCCCATTCTTGAAATTTGCGCAGTTCGCGCCCGATATGGAAATGGAGCTTGGCCGATACGATATTCCAGTTCCAAAATCCAAATCCTGGGTTCAGCCCCAAGTGTTGCTTGTTCCTTGTCTTGCTTTCCACCGCGCGGGAGCTCGTCTCGGATATGGCGCAGGTTGGTACGATCGAACCTTGAGTCAAATGCCTGCCAAGCCAATCACTGTTGGTGTGGCTTATGCTGTTACCGAATCCAAAGATGACTTCTCAGAACAACACGACGAGTTACTCGATTATTTGATCACTGAGCGAGAGTTTATTTTCACTCGCTCAGGCGCCTCTCAATAACCGATTTGATCCAGAATTGACAAGGTTGGCTGCGCGTTGTTCATGGTGTAGAAGTGCAGTCCGGGTGCGCCTTCCCTGATTAGTTGTTCACACAGGTTCGAGACAACTTCCAGTCCGAACGCTCGAATCGACTCGCGATCATCGCCGAAATGTTGCAAGCGGTTGCGCATCCATCGCGGAATTTCCGCACCACATGCATCTGAAAAACGAGCAAGCTGACTAAAATTGGTCACAGGCATGATGCCGGGAATCAGCGGAATCGAAATTCGGTGTTGTACTTGATCCCGGAAGTACAAAAATGCATCCAGATTGAAAAAATACTGGGTAATGGCAGAGTTTGCGCCGCAATTTACTTTGTGTACGAAAGCGTCCACATCGGCTGCCGGGCTTTTTGCTTGCGGGTGGGTTTCGGGATAAGCGGCAACTTCAATAAAAAAGTGATCGCCTGTTTCCTGTCGAATAAACTCAACCAACTCGCTCGCATATCGAAACGAACCCGTTTCCAACATGCCCGAGGGCAAGTCACCGCGAAGCGCAACAATACGCTTGATTCCGTGTTCTTTGTACTGCTTTAGCAGTGCCGCGACTTTTTCCTTGGAAGATCCAACACATGACAAATGCGGTGCTGCTTCCTCACCAGCCGCCTTGATCTCAAGCACGGTGGACAGTGTTCCGTCTTGGGTTGTGCCACCCGCCCCGAATGTCACTGAAAAAAACTCTGGCTTTCTTTCAGATAGTTTTTCACGCGTGGCGCGCAGTTTTTCGGCACCTTCATCTGTTTTCGCGGGGAAAAACTCAAAGCTGATGTTCATCATGGTGTTTTCATTCACAGAGTTATTGGTTTGTCGCAACATCGATGTTTTTCGCTGCGTACACAAAATATTCTTGATTGCCGTCGCCCCCTTTTAACTCGCACTGAAAAAAATCTTTCACAGTCAAGTGGAGTTGGGTGCAGCAAGTTTTTACATCGTCTTCCAACTGCTCGATAAGGTCATCGAGATTTTTTACCAAACCACTTTTCCCGATATTTTCAGGTCCAACTTCAAATTGAGGTTTAACCAAAAACAAACCTTCACATGAGGCAGGCATCAGCTTTGCGATATTGGGCAATACCTTGCGCAGAGAGATAAAGCTCAAATCTGCCACAGCAATGTCAAATGGCATGAACTCGGGTTTCAGCGCAGCGATTTCCTCTTCAAGCTCAGTGGTATTCACCTTGTACAGGTTGACGCCTTCCATGGCCATCACAGCATGGTGTGCTCTCAAACGAGGGTGTAACTGATCCCGTCCAACGTCAATACCCACCACACTCAAGGCACCCCTTTGCAGAAGGCAGTCTGTAAAACCACCCGTGGATTGTCCCAGGTCGATGCAGCGCTTTGCGTTGACCTCAATCTGTGTGTGTTCAAGTGCATGATGCAACTTCAATCCACCACGCGACACAAAACTGGGGGCATCGCAGTCAATCAATTCAAGAGTCATGAATGGTTCGATCTGCTGCGATGCTTTTTTTACTGCAACAGGTTCTTGAACTACACCGTTACGCACCAACACTTTTCCTTGCTCGATCAAGCTTTGAGCCTGTGCCCGAGAGGGGCACAGGCCTTTTTCAACCAAGGCAAGGTCAGCGCGCAAAGGTAGTTCTTTCCAGGATTAATAGCGGTAGTGATCAGGCTTGTAAGGGCCGTCCTGCTTCACGCCAATGTAGCTTGCTTGCGCTGGGCTCAGTTCTGTCAACTGGGCGCCAATTTTCATCAGGTGCAAGCGGGCCACTTTTTCGTCCAGGTGCTTGGGTAGTACATATACACCCACTGGGTACTTCTCGTTTTGCGTCCACAGCTCGATTTGTGCAATGGTTTGGTTGGCAAAGCTTGAAGACATGACGAATGAGGGGTGACCTGTACCGCAGCCCAAGTTCACCAAGCGGCCTTCAGCCAACATGATGATGCGCTTGCCGTCCGGGAAAATAATGTGGTCAACCTGTGGCTTGATGTTTTCCCACTGGTACTTCTTCACGCTGGCGATGTCGATTTCATTGTCAAAGTGACCGATGTTACAAACAATGGCTTGGTCTTTCATTTTCACCATGTGGTCATGGGTGATGATGTCCTTGTTGCCTGTAGCCGTCACGAAAATGTCTGCCTTGTCAGCAGCATAGTCCATAGTTACCACCCGGTAGCCTTCCATCGCAGCTTGCAAAGCGCAAATTGGGTCAATTTCAGTCACCCAAACCTGGGCTGACAAGGCACGCAATGCCTGTGCAGACCCTTTGCCCACGTCGCCGTAACCAGCCACAACGGCCACTTTGCCTGCAATCATTACGTCGGTTGCACGCTTGATACCGTCAACCAGCGATTCACGGCAGCCATACAGGTTGTCGAACTTCGACTTGGTCACAGAATCGTTCACGTTAATGGCTGGGAAAGCCAATTCGCCTTTCTTGTGCATTTCGTACAAACGGTGAACGCCAGTTGTGGTTTCTTCAGTCACGCCCTTGATCTCTTTCAGGCGCTTGGAGTACCAGGTGGGGTCAGTTTTCAGCGTTTTCTTAATTGATTCGAACAAGCAAATTTCTTCTTCGCTGCCTGGGTTGTTCAGCACGCTGATGTCTTTCTCAGCCTTGGTGCCCAGGTGCAGCAACATGGTTGCGTCGCCGCCATCGTCCAGAATCATGTTGGAATAACCACCATCTGCCCATTCGAAAATGCGGTGGGTGAAGTGCCAGTAGTCGGTCAGTGATTCGCCCTTGAACGCA
>JAHJCM010000099.1 GCA_018812945.1 Gammaproteobacteria bacterium
ATCGAACAGGTGATTCACAATGGCGCGCGTGGTGCGGCCTGTGTACAGCACATCATCCACCAGCAAAATCGTGCGCCCCTGCACTTCAAACGGCACCTCGGCGGGTTTGGGTGCCTCTTTCAGGCCACGCTCAGAAAAATCGTCGCGGTAAAACGCGCTGTCAAGGAATCCGCATGGCAGGGCAAAACCCAAGTCTGCATGCAGGCGCTCGGCAATCCAGGCGCCTCCGCTGTGCACTCCAATCAGTCCCAGTTCAGACCGGTCGGGAAAGGCTTTTTCAATTTGATCACGCAGGCGGGCGTACAGGGCTTCGGGGTTTGGCAGGCTCATCGTCCCTCCAGAAAAAATTGTTCCAGAATCAGGCAGGCACTGCCCATATCGACCCGGCCCTTGTTCTCGCGGGCGGCCTTGCCTCCCATACAGCTTTCCATGATTGCACTGGTGTAGCGCTCATCAACCCGGGCACATGGCAGGGAAAAACGCCCCTCCAATTGCCGGGCGAAACGCTCACAACGCGCGGTCAGTTCATTGTCGGCACCATCGGCTTGCCGCGGCACACCCACCACCAGGCCTTCGGGCTGCCACTCTTTGATCAGCTTTTCAATTTTGTCGAACCGCTGCTCATCATTTTGCGCTTCAACCACAGACACACCACTCGCAGTTTTGGTCAAGGAGTTGCCAAACGCAACGCCGATTCGCTTCAAACCGAAATCAAATGCCAAGTACTGTGTCGGTTTGGGCGATTGTACGGGTCTGGTCATTGATTAAGCATGCCCCGCAGCACCGCTCATCAGGGCGGGGTCAATACCCAGCATGGCGTAGGCGCTTGCAAAGCGTTCTTCCAGGGGCGTATCGAACAATATTTCGTGATTGGCGGGCACGGTGAGCCACGCGTTTTGAGCAAGCTCTTCTTCAAGCTGACCCTCGCCCCAGCCTGCATAACCCAAGGTGATCAACCATTTGCCTGGCGCTTCGCCACGGGCCACGGCTTCAAGAATGTCTCGGGAGGTGGTCAAGGAAATTTCATCGTTCACTTTCAGCGAAGAATTCCAGTTCAAAGGCTCGGTGTGCAACACAAAACCACGTTCGGCAGCAACTGGCCCACCCATCATCACCGGGAAGTGGGCTGGCATGTAGCCCTCCACTTCCACATTGATTTTTTCCAGCAAACTTTCGATGGCCAAGTCGGTGGGCCGGTTAATCACCAAACCCATGGCTCCCTTGCCGGAATGTTCACACAAATACACCACGGACCCAGCAAAACTGGGGTCAAGCATGTTCGGCATGGCGATCAACAACTGACCGGACAAGCTAAATTCAGTGGGTGTGGAAATTTCGGTCTCGCTCATGCCAAAATTGTAATGCCTTTTAACTGTGCAAAAGCGGGTGGGCGTTCCTCTACCCGCCTTTAAGCGCACAGATCAACCCAAATTTAAGTTGTTCCCATGCCTGCTTCACTTCTTGAAAACCACCCATTGTCGACCCAACCCCAACCGGGCCAGTACACCAAAGGATTGATGTGGTTCCGGCGCGACCTGCGAACCCATGACAATGCCGCCCTTTTTTATGCCCTGAAACATTGCCAGCAAGTGCATTGCGTGTTCGTGTTTGACAAAACCATTCTGGATGCCCTGGCCAACAAAGCCGATCGCCGTGTGGAGTTTATCTGGGAAAGCTGCATGGCGCTTAAGACAAAGCTTCAAGGCTTTGGCGGCGATTTGCACTTGGTACACGACCACGCCGAAACGGCAATCCCGGAATTGGCGACGAAACTGGGCATACAGGCCGTGTTCACCAACAAGGACTATGAACCCGCAGCGATTCACCGGGACATCACAGTGGGAAAAACCCTTCAAAGCAAGGGTGTTGAATTGTTCCGCTTTAAAGACCAGGCCATTTTTGAAGAGGATGAAGTACTGACCCAAGCCGGCAAGTTTTTCAGCGTATTCACGCCGTTTAAAAACGCCTGCCTGAAAAAACTGGACGAGTTCCATCTAACGCCCTACCCCAGCGAATCTAAAATGGCCTCCCTGGCCAAAGATTCCGGACTGAAAGTGCCAAGCCTGGAAGACATGGGCTTTAAACGCACCAATTTGCTGGAGATGATCAAGCCCGGCGAGGATGGCGCGCTGGATGCGTTTGAGGACTTTCTCAACCGCATGGACAAATACAAGGTGGCGCGCGACTTCCCGGCGATCAAAGGTGTGAGCTACCTGAGTGTGCACAACCGCTTCGGCACGATTTCCATTCGCAGGTTGGCCAAAGCCGCTTATGACCGGTTTAAATTCGATGGCAGCGAAGGTGCCATGGGTTGGTTAAATGAACTGATTTGGCGAGACTTTTACTTTCAGATTATTTACCACCGCCCAGATGCGGCCGAAAAAGCGTTCAAGCCAGAATACGATCAAATTCAATGGGACGACGATGAAAAAGCAAAAAAGCTTTTCAAAGCCTGGTGCGAAGGCAAAACCGGCTACCCCTTGGTAGACGCCGCCCAACGGCAATTGAACCAAACCGGGTTTCAACACAACCGCCTGCGCATGGTGACAGCCAGCTTCTTGACCAAAGACCTTGGCATTGACTGGCGCTGGGGTGAAAAATACTTTGCCGAACACCTGAACGACTTCGACCTGTCGGCCAACAACGGTGGCTGGCAATGGGCTGCCAGCAGTGGGTGCGACGCACAGCCCTACTTCCGTATTTTCAACCCGTACAGTCAATCTGAAAAATTCGATACTGACGGCAAGTTCATACGCAAGTACTGCCCGGAACTGGCCAAACTTTCCAACAAATACATTCATAACCCGGCCGAATGCCCACCCTTCGAGCTGCAAATGGCTGGGGTGATTCTGGGTGAAACCTACCCCAGGCCCGTGGTTGAGCACGATGTGGCGCGAAAGAAAACGCTGGAAAGGTATGCAGTGGTCAAGAAAACCAAAGAAGACTGATTTTGTCCGAACTTATGATGGTCAGTGCAGGTGCCTTCACCCATAATCACTGGTGAATTTGCATCACACAACCCATTACAAGAAGGAGACAAAACAGTGAACGCTTACACCACCGTGTTGCTTTATGCAGGCTGGATTTTGATATTGGCATTGTTCTACGCGCTACCCCGAGTGCCCCAAGCCTTGCTGGGCCAAAAACGCATTGACAGCTGGGAGCGCGGCAAAGAACCCATCGACCCGATGTTCTTGCAACGTGCAAAATCTGCGCACTTGAACTGCCTGGAAAACTTTCCGGTATTCGCAGGCGTTGTGGCCATGGCTGGCCTGATGGGAGAAGTTGAAGCCATCAACGGCATCGCGGCGTTTGTGCTGTATGCGCGCATTGCACAAAGCGTGGTGCACATCAGCGGCACTTCGTTCATTCAGGTGTTCTTGCGGGCCACATTTTTCCTGCTCCAAGTGTTCATCACCTTGTACATGGTGTACTTGCTGGTCTGCTGAAACAGCTTAGCGACCTCCAGGAAAACCGCCTTGGGTGCAAACCCGGGCGGTTTTTTTTCACTGAATTGCCGCGAACGCCTTGTCAATCGCCACCTTGGTGGCTTCGATCACGGCATCGTCGTGCGTTACAGACACAAACCCCGCCTCGTAAGCCGAAGGTGCCAGGTACACGCCTGCATCCAACATGGCGTGGAAAAACTTGTTGAAACGGTCGCGGTTTGATGCACTTACCTCGGCAAAACTGCTGGGTACTTTCTCGCTGAAATAAATACCGAACATGCCACCAATGCTGTCTGCACAAAAAGTTTCGCCGTGAGCATACGCAACCTGGTTAAAGGCTTCCACCAACTTGCGGGTTTGGGTTTCCAGCTTCTCGTAAAAACCTTCTTGCTTCAACAAACACATGGTGGTCAAGCCTGCCGCCACAGCCACCGGGTTGCCGCTCAATGTGCCAGCCTGGTACACCGGGCCAAGGGGAGCGATACACGCCATAATATCTTTGCGACCACCAAAAGCGCCCATGGGCATGCCACCGCCGATGATTTTCCCAAGGGTGGTCAAATCAGGGGTAATGCCATACACGCCCTGCACGCCCTGGGGACCCACACGGAATCCGGTCATCACTTCATCGAAAATCAACACCGCACCATGCTGGGTGCACAACTCGCGCAAGGTATTCAAAAACTCGCGGGTGGGTTTGATGAGATTCATGTTGCCGGCGACAGGCTCTACGATTACACAGGCAATGCTGCTGCCACTGGCTTTGAACAACTCGTGCAGTTGCTCCACATTGTTGTAGTCCAGCACACGGGTGTGCTTGGCAAAGTCCTCGGGCACACCGGCCGAAGTTGGGTTGCCGAATGTTAGCAAACCGGAACCCGCCTTGACCAACAAGCTATCCGCATGGCCGTGGTAACAGCCTTCGAATTTTACAATGGTGTCACGGCCGGTGAAGCCCCGGGCAAGACGAATCGCGCTCATCGTGGCTTCGGTGCCTGAACTGACCAAGCGAACCTGTTCCAGTGAAGGCAACATTTCGCACAATGTTTCTGCCATCACGATTTCGCCTTCGGTAGGCGCACCAAAACTCAATCCACCTACTGCGGCTTGCTGTACAGCCTTGATCACTTCAGGGTGTGCGTGGCCCAACACGGCAGGGCCCCACGAACCAATGTAGTCGATGTAGCGCTTGTCATCCGCGTCCCACACATAGGGGCCGTTGGCACGCTTGAAAAAACGCGGTGTACCGCCCACAGAACGAAATGCCCGAACGGGCGAATTCACACCACCGGGAATTGTTTTTTGTGCGCGCTCAAACAGCACTTCGTTCTGGCTCACTTCTTGACTACTCATTCTCAGGACTCCGCTTAATTAACTTGACTGCATCCATTCACTGCATCCACCCACTGCTGCGCCGCACAGCAAACCTGCTCAGCATCGGGTTCAGTTCCAAACAAACCATTGACCAAGGCCACTGCGTTTGCACCTGCTTTCATCAATTCAGGCACGCGCTCAATCGTAATTCCGCCAATCGCTACAGTGGGTACACCCAAATTGCCGGCCCGGGCAAACAATTCAAGCTCAGCGCGCACAGCATTGGGCTTGGTACTGCTGGGGTACATGGCGCCGAAGGCCACATAACTGGCGCCATCGCGCACGGCTTGTTCGGCCAATTCAAACTGATTGTAACAAGAAGCACCCACCAGCCACTTGCTGCCAAGCCTGCTTCGGGCCTGCGCAATGGCCTCATCGGTTCTACCCAAATGCACGCCAGCCACGGCGCCCCCCGCGAATTTTGAAAACTCCACCGAGGGCACGTCATTCAAAATCAGCGTCGCATCGTACTTCTCGCACAGGGCATCAAGCTGCCCGGCAAACTCGATCAACTCAGCTTGATCCCAATTCTTTTGCCTGCACTGAAACAGGCGTATGCCGCCGTCCAACGCCGCGGCAACGCAATCCACGATCGCATCTGGAGTCCATACCGCCGAACGCTCGGGTGTAATGGCGTAAACACCCCTGATCAATCCGCCATCCACGCTATTCTCCCGAGTCGCCATCGGCATCCTCTTCCAAATATTGCATCAGGTGCATTCGGTCCGGAATCAACTGGCCCTTGCCGATGGCAAAACCACAACTCAGGGCTTGCCAGGTGTACTCAAGGGCCAGTTCAACGGCCTCCTGCACGCTTAAACCCTGCCCAAGCCCCACAGCACAGGCACTGGCCAGGGTGCAACCCGAACCATGAAATTGCCCCGGCAGGCGCTCACAAGGGAATTCAACAACTTTTTTGCCTGGCACATACAAACGGTTCACAACATCGCCCGAATCAAGGTGTTCGCCTTTCAACAACACCGCCTTGCACCCCATTTGCAACAAGCGCTCACCCGCCTCATCCACACTTTGTGCTCCGGTAAATGCCTGTGCCTCAGGCCAATTGGGGGTGAGCAAATCAACCACCGGGAATAGCTGGTTTCTGTAATTGTCGAACAGCGCCTGCCCGCCAAAAGCATCGCCCCGGCCAGAAGCCCGCACAGGGTCTACCACCAGCGGCACCGAGGGCCAGAGACTTTTCACTCTCAACACTGCCGCCACAGCGCCTTCGCTACCCAATACCCCGGTTTTGATTGCACTTGGCGCAAGGCCGTCATCCAGCAAAGCATTTAATTGATTATCAATCCAGTCACGAGTACACGCCTCGAAGCGCGCCACGCCCACCGTGTTCTGGGCTGTCAGCCCGGTAAGAATGGTCAAGGGATGTGCGCCCAGCGCGGAAACAGTTAGTGCGTCGGCTTGCAAACCCGCGCCAGCAGTAGGATCTGATGCTGAGAAGGTCAGCACCAAGGGTACAGTCAGTGTCATTCAAAACCCAAAAAAGACCAACAGCCTTGGTAGCGGGCTGCCAACCTAGTATTATCCACCCGTTGCAATTTTTTTTCTGGATGTAGCTCAGAATGAATACTTGGATTTGTTTGATTTGTGGTTGGGTATACGATGAAGCAGCGGGTGTGCCTGATGAAGGTATTGCCCCTGGCACCAAATGGGAAGACGTTCCACCCAATTGGGTTTGCCCGGAGTGCGGCGCCCGCAAAGAAGATTTTGAGATGACTCAAATCTAAAAAACACCAAAACCCATGGATCAATGACCGAACCACAAGCCGACCCCGCCAAAGCGTTTGAAGACCACGCCCCAACGCCGGTCAGGCCCAAGTTTGTTCGGCA
>JAHJCM010000100.1 GCA_018812945.1 Gammaproteobacteria bacterium
CCACCCTTGGGGCTGCGAGCCATATTGGCGACCACGCCTTGCGCCCAGGTTTCAGCGCCTTTTTCACCCAAGTGATTGATCATGCTGCTCATCAAAGAAAGCATGTAGGGATGTGAGCCTGTGCGGGTACAAACCTTGCCCTTCAAAGCGGGCTTGGCCAGGTCTTCATAGTTTTGGGCAAGCTTGGGGTCCACGTTTGCTTTGTTGTACACAATGACGCGGCTGCGCGCTGAAAATGCATACCACAGGCCATTTTCACCAGTAAACTGCGCCGGGATTTTGTCGCTAAGCACTTTGGATTTCACAGGCTGAAACAGGCCATCTTGTTGGGCTGTTGCAAGGCGTGCAGCGTCAACAAGCAACACCACATCGGCTGGGCTACGCGCGCCTTCGCTGCGCATGCGCTCAAGCAGAGCCTCATCGCCCAACTCGAGGCGCTTGATGGCAATGCCGGTTTGCTTGGTAAAATCCTCGTACATTTTTTCATCGGTTGAGTAGTGGCGGGCCGAGTACAGGTTGATGACTTTCTCGTCGGCCTGCGCGGCAGCGCTTACGCCAATCAAGCCAGCGATGGAAACTGAAATCAGTTTTTTGAACGTGTTATTCATGGTGATAGAGACTTTCCTGAATGAGGTTGGTTGAAATTCGACCACTCTAGTCTAGCAAATAGTAATCATTTATGTAACAAGAAGTGTTCTCGTTTAAAAATAATTTTTGCAGTAGTCAGAGTGTCGTAAGCGCGAGTTTCTACATTGAGTGCAACAAGAACGAGGAGACAGCGCTGTGGTTGAGCAAGCGAAGCACCAGTCCAATGGGACTTATCAGAATTTGTACGATGAATCCATCCGCAATCCGAAGGGTTTTTGGGCTCGTCAGGCGGATTTGATTCATTGGCAAAAGCCGTTCGAGAAAGTGCTGGATGACAGCAAACCCCCTTTTGCCGATTGGTACGTGGGCGGAGAAACCAATCTGTGTTACAACGCCGTGGATCGGCATCTTGATCAGTTGGGCGACAAGCCTGCACTAATCTACGTGTCCACTGAAGTTAATCAAGAAAAGGTTTATACGTTTCGCCAATTGCACCAAGAAGTGCAAATTGCTGCTGCGATGCTGCAAAAAATGGGTGTAAAAAAAGGCGACCGTGTGTTGATCTACATGCCCATGATTCCAGAAGCAACCTTTGCAATGCTGGCTTGTGCGCGAATCGGTGCAATTCATTCGGTGGTGTTTGGCGGTTTTGCATCACACAGCCTTGCTTCAAGAATTGAAGACGCAAAACCGAAGGTGATTGTCTCGGCCGATGCAGGTTCACGCGCTGGCAAGGCAGTCGCTTACAAACCACTTCTGGACGAAGCGATTGCCCGTTCAAGCTACAAGCCTGGCCATGTGTTGATGGTGAACCGTGGCTTGGTGTCATTTGACACTGTGAAAGGGCGAGACCACGACTACGCTGCATTGCGCAAAGAACTGGCTACGGCCAAAGTGCCAGTAACCTGGCTTCAGGCGACAGACACCAGTTACATTTTGTACACCAGCGGCACCACCGGCAAACCGAAGGGTGTGCAGCGCGACGTAGGCGGGTACGCCGTGGCCCTTGCTGCTTCAATGAAATACATTTTCATGGGTGAGAAGGGAAAAACGTTTTTTGCGACCAGCGACATTGGCTGGGTTGTGGGACACAGCTACATTATTTACGGTCCTTTGATCGCAGGCATGGCCACGGTGATGTACGAGGGCTTACCCATTCGGCCTGACGCTGGCATTTGGTGGAAGATAGTTCAGGATCACAAGGTGTCGGTGTTGTTCTCGGCACCAACGGCTGTGCGCGTGCTGAAAAAACAGGATCCTTCTTACCTGAGCAAATACGATTTAAGTTCGCTGAAAGCACTGTTTCTGGCGGGCGAGCCTTTGGATGAAACCACTTCAGACTGGATTTCAGGGGCTATTGGAAAGCCGATTGTTGATAACTATTGGCAAACTGAAACTGGCTGGCCAATTTTGGCGATACAGCGTGGCGTTGAAGAAATGCCCGGTAAATTGGGCAGCCCCGGTGTGCCGGTGTTTGGTTTCAACGTGAATGTGTTGAATGAAGACACCGCGCAACCCTGCAAGGCCAACGAAAAAGGGGTGGTGGCCATTGAAGGGCCACTGCCGCCCGGTTGCATGCAAACGGTGTGGGGCGATGATGAGCGGTTTGTAAAAACTTACTGGTCAAGCTTTAAAACACGGCAGGTATATTCCACGTTCGATTGGGGCATTCGCGACGAGGACGGATATTTCTTTATCCTCGGCCGCACCGACGATGTGATCAACGTGGCGGGTCACCGCCTGGGTACACGGGAAATTGAGGAGAGTATTTCTTCTCACTCCGCGGTGGCGGAAGTGGCCGTGGTGGGTGTGGCTGACCAGGTGAAGGGGCAGGTGGCTGTGGCGTTTGCCATTTTGAAGTCGGCTGACGCAGTCAACGCGGCACAAGCCAAAACACTGGAAGCCGAGATCATGAAGGTGGTGGATTCCCAGTTGGGCGCAGTGGCCAGGCCCGCACGCGTTTACTTTGTGAATGTGTTGCCCAAGACCCGTTCCGGCAAGTTGCTGCGCAGGTCAATTCAGGCGGTGTGCGAAGGCCGGGACCCAGGCGACATGACCACCATTGAAGACCCCACCGCACTTGCGCAAATCAAGAACGCAATGGCGTGAACGAAGCACACCAGGGAAGCTTGAAAACAGGCCAGAAAATCAGGGTTTGTTTCAGTTTTGTGGTGTGTTTTAAAACGTGTTTTAATGGTTTGTCACTGGCCGTTTCAGGGAGGGCTACTGAATGGCAAATCATTCGCTGGAAGTACTCAAGCTCAGCGTGTTGTTCGACAACCATTTTTTCAATGGTGTGCCCACGCAGGTTCACTTTATTCAGAACAGCACCATGGTGGGCACCTGGATTGACGAGCAGGGCACCGCGAATTTAAGCATTGGGCTAGATCGAATCAAGTTCATGAACAGTGATCAGTTGGTTTTTTTGATCGCGCATGAGTACGGTCACCTTGTGTTGAAACATCCTGATAAAACCGTTGAGATTCAACAGCAATACGGGATTGTTTCCACGTTCGATGAATTCATGTTGTCCCCGGACATGAAACGCGATTATTCCAGGCTGATGCGCGAGATGGAACTGCAGGCAGATTTGTTCGGCGCGCAGTTGGTGTTGGGCTTGGGGCACGACCCCGTGTCGGGCGCTTCATTTTTACTTGGCGAAACCAAAAGCATTCAACACCCCGAGGGCACCTTGCGGGTCGCAAAAATCAAGGCCGGTGAGCAAAGCCTGGTGGCCGAGGATTTCTCGGGTACCTTTAATCATTTGGCCATGCAGTTGAGCGATGCGGAAGCATTGGCAGCCTTGGTGCCTAGCTACACCCAGCCTATCGATTCTATTGATTCGACGGTAAAAGCGGCGGTGGAAAGCTGGCCAGCATCCGGTGCTGGCGGCTATGCCGGCGACACCTTGTATGGGTTTGAGGTGTCGGTTTTACTGACAATTGCGTTGCTGGCCTGCGCCATGCCAAGATGGTGGCGCAAGACCAGCGTCGGTTAGTTGTGGCGGATGGTTACGCCACGCTAACGGGAATTTTTCCGATCTTGGCTTGCCACTCTTTCGGACCTGTGTTGTGCACTGAAATACCTGTGCTGTCCACGGCCACTGTGACAGGCATGTCCTTGATCTCGAACTCGTAAATCGCTTCCATACCCAGGTCTTCAAAGCCAACCACTTTCGCGTTGGTGATTGCCTTGGAAACCAGGTAAGCCGCACCACCCACGGCCATCAGGTAAGCAGATTTGTTGTCACGAATTGCTTCAATGGCCACTGGGCCGCGTTCGGCTTTACCAATCATGGCGATCAAGCCGGTTTTTTCCAGCATCATGCGCGTGAACTTGTCCATGCGTGTGGCGGTTGTGGGGCCGGCAGGTCCTACTGCTTCATCGCGCACTGGGTCTACAGGGCCCACGTAATAAATCACGCGGTTGGTGAAATCCACTGGCAGCTTTTCGCCTTTGGCCAGCATGTCAGCAATGCGTTTGTGAGCAGCGTCCCGACCAGTCAACATTTTGCCGTTCAGCAACAAGGTTTGACCTGGTTTCCAGCTGGCCACTTCTTCGGGGGTCAGTTTGTCCAGATCGACACGTTTGCTTTTCTCTGTGTCAGCAGTCCAGCTGACTTGTGGCCAGTCAGCCAGATTGGGTACTTCCAGCTTGGCTGGTCCATCACCATGCAAATGGAAATGCACGTGACGTGTGGCTGCACAATTCGGAATCATTGCAATTGGCAAAGACGCGGCATGTGTGGGGTAGTCGAGAATTTTTACGTCCAGCACAGTGGTCAGGCCACCCAGGCCTTGTGCACCAATACCCAGTGAATTCACTTTGTCGTACAGCTCAAGGCGCAGTTCTTCAATCCGGTTGCTGGGGCCGCGCTCTAGCAGTTCATGAATGTCGCAAGGGGCCATCAGGCTTTCCTTGGCCAGCAGCATCGCTTTTTCAGGCGTGCCACCAATACCAATGCCCAAAATACCTGGGGGGCACCAGCCCGCGCCCATGGTGGGAACAGTTTTCAGTACCCAGTCCACGATTGAATCCGAGGGGTTCAACATCACCATTTTGGATTTGTTCTCGGAACCACCACCTTTGGCCGCGCAAATTACCTCAACATCGTCGCCGGGCACAATTTCGTAGTGAATCACGGCGGGTGTGTTGTCTTTGGTATTTTTACGGGCACCAGCAGGGTCGCTAAGCACAGAGGCACGCAGTTTGTTGTCGGGGTGCAGGTAAGCACGGCGTACACCTTCATTCACCATGTCGGTCACGCTCATGGTCGATTCCCAACGCACGTTCATGCCCACTTTCAGGAACACCACGGAAATACCGGTGTCTTGACAAATAGGGCGTTTGCCTTCGGCGCACATGCGGCTGTTGGTCAGGATTTGCGCAATTGCATCTTTGGCAGCGGCACTTTCTTCGCGTTCGTACGCCTTGCCCAGTGCCTGAATGTAGTCAAGCGGATGGTAATAAGAAATGTACTGAAAGGCATCGGCGATCGAGCTGATGAAGTCTTCTTGCTTGATGGTGGTCATGAACTGCTCCTGATCAAATTGGGTGCTTAGCCCGATATTTTAATGTTTTTTGGGAGAGGCTGATTCATTGAGCAGCTTATCGCAGTATGCAATTGCCACAGCAGATACCAGGAAAATCATGTGGATTGCGGCCTGCGCAATGATGGTTTTCTCGTCGTACTGTTCTGCATTGATGAAAGTTTTCAGCAGGTGAATCGATGAAATACCGATGATCGCCATTGCCAGCTTCACTTTCAATACAGAGGCGTTTACGTGGTCCAGCCATTCGGGTTGATCGGGATGGTTTTCCAGATGCATTCGGCTTACAAATGTCTCGTAGCCGCCCACAATCACCATGATTAGAAGGTTGGATATCATGACCACATCGATCAGGCCGAGAACCACCAACATGATGCCAGCCTCATCTAGTGTGTGATTGGTGGCACCGGCAACCAGGTGCCAGAGTTCAATCAGAAAGTGGTAAACATAAACACCTTGCGCGACGATCAGTCCAAGGTACAGCGGCAATTGAAGCCAACGGCTCATGAAGATTAGACGGGCCAATGGGGGTGGTGGTAGTTTTTTCTGTTGTTCCATTTTGTGACAAGTGTGCAGTGCAGCAATGGTTAAAGGGATGATGGCGGAAACTATAGCAGAACCAAGCTACACAGGTGCTACTTGCACTGGGCTGGAACGCGAATTGCTGTGGTGCGCCATGGTGTAAGGTGAGAGTAAGAGCTTTTGCCTATTGTTTATGCAAACTAAATTAATGGAAAACTAAGTAACCCTTGGAGGACAGGATGTCATCGATCGAATCAGTGTCACACGAAACGCGTGTGTTTCAGCCCAGTGCAGACTGGCAGCGCAGCGCAGCAATTGGCGGTATGGACGCTTACAAGGCCTTGTGCAAGGAAGCTGAAACCGATTTCGAAGGTTTCTGGGCTCGCCTGGCCAAAGAGAATCTGCAGTTTGGCAAGGCCTACGACAAGGTACTGGACGAATCCAACCCACCGTTCTACAAATGGTTCACTGGCGGCGAACTGAACGTTTCGGCCAACTGCCTGGACAAAAACGTAGACGCAGGTCTGGGTGACAAGGTGGCCTTGATTTTCGAAGCCGATGGCGGTGAAGTGACCAAGGTGACTTACAAGGAATTGCTGGCCAAGGTAAGCCGCATTGCAAACGGATTGAAAAGCCTGGGTGTGAAGAAGGGCGACCGTGTAGTAATTTACATGCCCATGAGTGTGGAAGGCGTTGCTGCCATGCAGGCCTGTGCGCGCATCGGTGCAACCCATTCCGTGGTGTTTGGTGGTTTCTCAGCCAAGGCTTTGCAAGACCGCATCGTGGACACTGGTGCTGTGGCCGTATTCACCGCTGATCAACAAGTGCGTGGTGGCAAACAGTTGCCTTTGAAAAGCATTGTGGATGAAGCGCTGAGCCTGGGTGGCTGCGATGCTGTGAAGAATGTCATTGTGTATAAGCGCACCGGTGCAGACGTAGGCATGCAGGCCGGCCGCGATGTGTATTTGCATGAACTCGCTGACAAGCAAAGTGACGTGTGTGCGCCTGAAATGGTGGATTCCGAGCACCCGCTGTTTATTCTCTACACCTCGGGCTCGACGGGTAAACCTAAGGGTGTGCAGCACAGTTCTGCTGGTTATTTGCTGTGGGCCATGCTGACCATGAAGTGGACATTCGACATCAAGCCCAATGATGTGTTTTGGTGTACGGCCGACATTGGCTGGATCACCGGTCACACTTACATTACCTATGGCCCATTGGCCGTAGGCGCTACTCAAATCGTTTTTGAGGGTGTGCCCACCTACCCGAATGCTGGCCGTTTCTGGGAAATGATTCAGCGCCACAGCACCACCATTTTTTACACTGCACCCACTGCCATTCGCTCCTTGATCAAGGCTTCCGAGGCAGACGAGAAAGTGCACCCCAAGAGCTACGACCTGTCGAGCCTTCGTTTGATGGGCTCCGTGGGTGAGCCGATCAACCCCGAAGCCTGGATGTGGTACTACAAGAATGTGGGCGGCGAAAAGTGCCCGATCGTGGACACGTTCTGGCAAACCGAAACCGGTGGCCACATGATCACGCCATTGCCCGGTGCTACACCCTTGGTGCCCGGTTCTTGCACATTGCCATTGCCCGGCATTATGGCGGCGGTGGTGGATGAAGTGGGTGGCGATTTGCCAAACGGCCAGGGTGGCATTTTGGTGGTGAAGCGCCCATGGCCATCCATGATCCGTACCATTTGGGGCGATCCCGAGCGCTTCAAGAAAAGCTACTTCCCGGAAGAGCTGGGCGGTAAATTGTATTTGGCGGGTGACGGCGCGGTGCGCGACAAGGAAAGCGGTAACTTCACCATCATGGGTCGAATCGATGACGTGCTGAACGTATCCGGCCACCGCATGGGCACCATGGAAATTGAAAGCTCCCTGGTGGCCAACGAACTGGTGGCCGAGGCCGCAGTGGTGGGTCGCCCTGATGATTTGACTGGTGAAGCGATTGTGGCCTTTGTGGTGTTGAAAGGCGACCGCCCCACCGGCGAGGCCGGCCAGAAGCTGGCCATGGACTTGCGCAACTGGGTGGGCAAAGACATTGGCCCGATTGCCAAGCCCAAGGAAATTCGTTTTGGTGACAACTTGCCGAAAACACGTTCAGGGAAAATTATGCGTCGCCTATTGCGCAGCCTGGCCAAGGGCGAGCAAATTACCCAAGACACTTCAACCCTCGAGAACCCGGCCATTCTTGATCAGTTGGGCAAGCCGCTTTAACTGAACCGGCCCCTTCCTTGAACCGGGAAGTGTCGGCAATCCTGAAAACCAGTTCCACTTCGGTGGGCTGGTTTTTTTCGTTTGAACCAATCAAGTCACCGGGAGTAAGTTCATGAGTTTCACGCTCAGCCTGACCCGGTTTTTCTCAGTGCTTACTTTTGGCTTTTTGGTGTGCATTGCTGGTGCCGCCATTATGGAGGACTACGGCATCGGCCGGCAGTGGATTGGTTACTTCTTCATTTTCGTCACGCTGGGTGCTTATGCAGTGATCGGTTTGCTCAGCCGCACTTCGGACATGCATGAATATTTTGTGGCTTCACGCACTGTGCCTTCGGTCTACAACGGCATGGCCACAGCGGCCGACTGGATGAGCGCAGCCTCCTTTCTGGGCGTGGCGGGCACCTTGTTTTACAGTGGTTTTGAAGCCTTGGCCTTGCTGGTGGGTTGGACTGGCGGTTTTGTGCTGATCGCCTTGCTGATTGCGCCCTACCTGCGCAAATTCGCTTTTTTCTCCGTGGGCGATTTTTTGGCCACCCGCTATGCCGGGCCTGACAAGGGCAGGGCGGTGCGATTGATCTGTGTGTTGGTCACTGTGAGCATTTCCTTTGTTTATGTGATTGCACAAATTTACGCGGTGGGTTTGATTACCTCGCGTTTTGCCGGTGTCGAGTTCGGAATCGGTGTGTTCTTTGGGCTTGCTGGCATTTTGGTGTGCTCATTTCTGGGCGGTATGCGGGCTGTGACCTGGACTGCCGTTGCGCAGTACATTGTCATGATTGTGGCCATGATGGTCAGCGTAGTGGCCTTGATCGGGTTTACCGGCAAAGGCGACACTGAGCGTTTTGTGGATGGTGGCCCCACTAGTTTTCCCGAGTATGTGCGGGCGCAGGAGCGCAAATTTTTTGCCGACCCTGCGGAAGCCGAAGTGCGCAGTGCGTACCTGCGGGAAGCGGATCGTTACCAGTTGTTGATTGATACCCTGCCTTCATCTTGGGCGGAAGGGTATGAGGCACGCCGTAAAAATCTCGAGTTGGCCCGCTACGATGGCTCAACATTTCAGGAAATCAAAGCAGCGGAGCGGGTGCTGACCAGTTACCCCAAAGACCCCCAAGATGCCAAACGCAAATGGAGTCAGGAAAAGCAGCGTTATCTGGACAAGGTGAAAGCCAGCGTGCCGCATTTTGGGTCGGTCAAAGACGATTCCGGGTTGTCGAATTCCCGGGCCTTGATCAGTTTTTTGGCGGTGGCTTTTACCCTGATGTGTGGGACCGTTGCATTGCCCCACATCATCATGCGGTTTTACACCACACCGAATGCCTCACAAACCCGGTGGTCGGTGGTGTTTGCCTTGGGTTGCATTCTGGTCATTTATCTCGCATCACCCTGGTTGAGTGTGATTGCCAAGGTGGTGGTGTACGAAAACCTGGTCGGATTGAGTTATAACGAGATTCCAAACTGGATCGCTGCGTGGTCCAGGGTAACACCAGGCCTGGCCACCTTGCAGGACGTGAATCAGGATGGTGTGGTGCAGTTTGCCGAAATTGGCTTGAGCCCCGACATTTTGGTGTTGATTACGCCAGAAATTGCGGGCATGCCGTTTTTTCTTTCAGGTTTGATTGCTGCCGGTGGCCTTGCTGCCGCATTGTCGACCGCCGATGGCCTGTTGCTGGCGATTGCAGGCAGTTTGTCGCACGACCTGTATTACAGGGTGCTCGACCCCGAGGCCACTGCACAGCGCAGGGTGACTATGTCGAAAATTGCGCTATTGAGCGCAGCGTTGATGGCTGCCTGGATCACCAGTTTGCAGCCAGGCAATATTGTGGTCTTGGTGGGCTCTGCATTTGCTTTGGCAGCCTCAAGCTTGTTTGTGCCACTTGTCGCCGGTATTTTCTGGAGCGGTGCCACACGCCGTGGGGCCTTGTGGGCCATGGGCACCGGGTTTCTCAGTTCAAGCCTTTGCCTTGCACTGACCAATTCATCGTTCATGGCTTTGTTTAATCTGGATGCTGTGCAAATTGGTGGTTTGAGCGGCGTGGCCAGTGGTGTGTTTACCATTCCTTTAAGCGCATTGGCCATGGTGGTTGCCTCCCTGCTAGGTGGCCGTAAAGACGAAGCGCCCGCTGTAATGCGTGTGTTGCGGCTGCCCGAATCGGAAGGAAAACTGTGATGCTGAACGAATGCACTGGATACCCAAGGCGATTCTTTGCTATACTCTCGCGCTTACCGCGGAGAGATGGATGAGTGGTTTAAGTCGCACGCCTGGAAAGCGTGTATAGGTTAATAGCCTATCGGGGGTTCGAATCCCCCTCTCTCCGCCAAAAATTACAAAAAGCCCTA
>JAHJCM010000101.1 GCA_018812945.1 Gammaproteobacteria bacterium
CAAACGGGCAGGTTTTCTTGAAGGCGAGGCGATCGAAACACCGCCGCCGAGTGGGCAACACACAGCAGCGGTGGTCCTCAAGCAGCCGGCCCCGGATCCATGCCTTTCGGAATATCCGCTTCACCCGGTACTTCCACCATGTGGCCCTTGCCTTCCGCAAGTGCATAAACATAGGCGAGCAACTTGGCCACCGCCGTGTACAAGGCACCCGGAATTTCCTGCTCAAGCTCAACATTGGAATACAAGGCACGGGCCAATGGTGGTGCTTCCACCATGGG
Organism: Gammaproteobacteria bacterium; assembly: GCA_018812945.1. Taxonomy (GTDB): domain Bacteria; phylum Pseudomonadota; class Gammaproteobacteria; order Burkholderiales; family Burkholderiaceae_B; genus Limnobacter. Next base: position 279 of record JAHJCM010000101.1, read on the forward strand.
TACTTTGTTATCCTTCGCAACTTCCCGGATTTTCAAGGCCAGTGGGCCAATGCCTTTGGCCACCACGCGAGGTGCGCCCTTGCCATCTTTGTCGTATTTCAAAGCGACTGAGTAGTGCGTTGGGTTGGTGACAATCACATCGGCATTGGGTACCGAAGCCATCATACGGCGGCGCGCTGCCTCACGCTGCATGCTTTTGATCTTGCCTTTCAGGTGCGGGTCGCCCTCTGACTCTTTCGATTCTCGCTTGAGCTCTTCCAGGTTCATGCGCAAACCTTTGTAATAGCGCCAAAGCTGATAAGGCACATCAATCGACACAATCAACAGAAATGCAATCGCAAGAATAAGCGCGTCTTTGATGGTAATTCGCGCGGTCTCGGCCATCCCATGTTCAAGCGGCATGGCTGACAACTGAGTGAACTCACCCAAATCCTGCATCAACAGCAGGTAACCCACCCCGCCCAACACCACTGTTTTCAGAATGGCTTTGACGAGCTCGGCCAAACCGTTGATCGAGAATATGTTTTTCAAACCCTTGATTGGATTCAGCTTCGAGAACTTCGGTTCAAGCGGTTTGGTGGACCAGTTAAAACCACCCACTGCAATGTTGGAAACAATTGCGGCAACCACCACCACAAGAAAAAGCGGAACGAGAATAAACAGACTTTCCTGCAACATGGATACCCATTTCAAACCCATGTGTTTGGTGTCAAAAGCCTGCGCGCGGTCCAGCACCAAACCCTGGCGCATCAGCTTTTCACTTTGACTGACCAGTTCGCCGCCCATGGTGTAAAGCAAACCTACACCGGCAAGCAGCACCACGCCTCCGCCCAGCTCCCTGGAACGGGGCAAGTTACCCTCTTCTCGCGCTTTACGGATCTTCTGTTCCGACGCGGGTAAGTCTTTTTCCTGATCGGTTTCTTCTGCCAAAGCAGCACCTGCAGTGTTGGAATGTTCTTATTATGAAAAGGATACACGCAATTCAAAACCCCGATTTGAAGAGGTAACATGGGATTCTTCTGGATTCAAAACTCAAGCCATGCAATACAACCCCACCGAGGCACTAGAGCGAATCGACAACGACACTGACCTGTTAATCATGTTGATCGACGTATTTATCAAAGAATGCCCAAGCTATATTGGAAAGCTACAAACTGCATGCGACAGACAGGACCTGAACGCCTTGGGTGACGCTGCGCACAACATCAAAGGTGCAGGCGCCGCGGTTGGTTTCGAGCAGTGTCGAAATTTGGCAGAAGAACTGGAGGTGGCCTGCAGGCAATCCGGTGTAAAAAGTATTGCGTACTTCGAGAACAGCACCGCAAAACTGATTGCATTGCTAAACACCTGCGAAGCACCCTTGAAAGACTGGGCAAAAAAAAACCGCGCCTGAGCGCGGTGAGAAACGGACCCCTATCCGTTTTTTGAAGTTTCAAGTACTTAATCCTTGATTAACAACTCGGGGCTGAAGCCCAGTCTGAGGCCACCCCAATGGCGTCCGTTGATTTCAATGGGCAGCGACAAATCGTTCAACACTTCACCGGTGTCGCGTCGATAAGTTTGCAACAACCAGGGCGACAGGTTTTGTGCTGCACGCAGGCCAACCGGGTCGCTGAACATGCGCTTGTCCCGGCTTTCCACCAAATCTTTTTTCAGGTCACCAGTCAAGGGGCGTGAATACTTGCTGTTGTGCGTTGGGGCATAACCTTTTCTATCCACACACAGGGAAAATACCGAGCCAGGTACATTGGCCACCAATTGGTCATAGGCATTCTGCAGTTGGCGTTCAACCACTTTGTCGTAACGCGTGCTGTATTTCTGCGGGTTCGAATTGGGTACTGGCTTGTAGGCCTCATCGAAAATATCGTGACCATTGTCCAGCGCCTGAATCAGAATGTTTTTACACTGCTCGCGCGCCAATATGGCTTGCTCGATGATTTGCTCGTAGGCACCCTTGCCAATTTTGAACCGGGCTACCAGCTCTTTGATTCGATCTGTGGCGGCGGCTAGCTCAGAGCTTGATTTTTCGGACTCACTGGTTTGATTGATCACTGACTGCGCGGTCTCGCGTATTTCCGATGCTTTGCCAGACACATCCATATTGATCTGTTTGACCGATTGAACTTGGTGAGTCACATCATTGATTTGCGTGCTCATTTCCTCAAAGCTGTGAACCATGCCAGAGAACTTGGCCGAGGAAGTGCTGACAGTTTGCTGTCCCTTCAAAATGCTTTGATTGATCTCTCGTGTTTCCTGCTGAGTCTCACCAACCAGACGAAGCATGGAAGAAATATTGCCGCGAATTTCGCCAGTGGCCGACTTCACGCGTTCGGCCAAACCTCGCACTTCGTCGGCAACCACCGCAAAACCGCGACCCTGCTCACCGGCGCGTGCCGCTTCGATTGCAGCATTCAATGCCAACAAATTGGTTTGATCTGAAATGTCGTTGATCAGCTTGACGATGTTTTCAATGCCTTTGCCAGTTTCTGCCAGCTTTTCAACAGTGTGCCCAAAACTGTTCAAGCTTCCGGAGGCGGAATTCATTTCATCGGCCACGGTCAACAATTCACGGTACGAGGAGTTCACTGTGTCCAGATGTTCTTCGGTGGCTCGCGACAAGTAGTTTGCGCTGTTGGCCACATTCTCCATGGCGCTTGATGCTTGGTCCGCCGCCAGGAAAATTTCAGACGTGATATTGCCTTGTTTGTCCGCTGTGCGGCTGGCGTCTTTCAAACTACCGGAAACACGCACCGATTCCATGGAGACCTGTGCAGTCATTCGGCGAATCTCGTGAATCAAGTCACGAAGGCGCACCATAAAGGCGTTGTAGTTTTCCGCGAGACCACGCAGTTCATCTTCTGTCACGGTGGGCAGGTTCACTGACAAATCACCCTCACCGTTGGCCAATTGGTCCATGCGCTCGCTCAGCAAGTGCACAGGCCGTACGATCAAATGACGCAGGTATGCAAAAGCACCGGCGCAGGCAACCAAGGTAAAGCCAAGGGAAATACTGAGGATGAGGCGAAAATCGCCCATTTGTTCGGGGGTCAGCTTGCCCATGGCCCAGCTGTAGATGACCAGGTATCCGATCAAAACTACGAATGCAATGCTGGCCACGTTGCCAAACAGCTTTCGACTGAGTGTGTAGAAAAAGCTCTTCTCGATCGAACGGTACAGAGAATTCATGAGGTCAACTCCTTGCCCCTCGCTTGGTACGCGAGGTGTTTGTGAATGTCATTGGCATCTTGTGCCGATGATTCAATTATCGAAATAAAATGAGTCAACCATACGGGTTATAAAACCCGGAAAAACACCTTAGTTCTACTTAAAGCTTGCCTTCAATCAACTCACGGAGTTCAAGAACCAACACCAGCAAACCCTCGCCTGACAAGGTGGCACCAGCCACACCTTTAGGCTTGACACCATCCAGAGGTTTGATCATGACTTCGTCCTGGCCCACGAGCGAATCAACCGCCAAAATACAGGCCTTGTTACCACTGATTGTGAGTACACCCACCTTCGGAGTCGGCGCACTTTCGCGGCCAATCAAAGTGGCCAGGTCAAGCAATGGAATCACTTCACCGCGCACCACCATCGTGGGCTTGCCCCCAACGTATTGCACCTTCTCTTCTTCGATCGGAATGATTTCCCGAACACAGGACAAAGGCAGGGAATAAATTTGCTCTTCAAGCTTCAACATCAACACAGGCAAAATGGCCAGTGTTAGCGGTAGCAAAATGGTGATCGTAGAACCATGGCCTGGCTCGGATTGAATTTCAATGCGGCCGTTTAAATGCTGAATATTGGTTTTCACCACATCCATGCCCACACCGCGGCCAGAAATATCCGAAATTTGATCTTTGGTTGAAAAACCTGGCAGGAAAATCAGTTGCAGGCTTTCCTGCACGCTCAACTGGCCTGCTTCCTCGGCGGAAATCAAACCTTTTTCAACCGCTTTCTCGCGAATAATTTCCGGGCGCATGCCACGGCCATCATCCTGAATCTCGATCACAATGTGATCACCAGTCTGGCGGGCAGAAAGATTCACAATTCCTTTTGGATTCTTGCCACAAGCTGTGCGATCGGCAATGGTTTCAATACCGTGGTCAACCGCGTTTCGCACCAGGTGAATCAAGGGGTCATTCAACTCTTCAAGAATGGATTTGTCCACCTCGGTTTCTGCACCTTCAATCACCAATTCAACGTCTTTGCCCAGCTGACGAGAAACATCACGGGCCAAGCGACTGTATTTCTGGAATACGCGGCCCACTGGCTGCATACGGGCCTTCATCACAGCCGATTGCAAGTCGGAAACAAGCATATCAAGTTGGCCCACTACCGTGTCGAGCGACTTGATCAATTCTTCATTGCTGGCACCGGATGCAAAAGCCTGGAACAGGCAGTTCAGGCGGTTCTTGGTCAAGCCGATTTCACCGCTGAGGTTCAGGATTTGATCAAAACGCGCTGTGTCCACGCGAATGGTATTCTCTTTTTGCACGGCTGCTGAAGGCTGAGCAGCTTTGGTTTTCGGTGCAGGTGCTTTGGGGCGAACTGCAGCAGCAGCCTGCCTTGAAATTGCCTCGGTGGCCATGCCTGTGCTCAGTGCAGCCTGTTCAAGCTCTCGGGGTGGTACACCTACCACAGCTTCATACAAACCAGCCCAATCCAGATCGTCCTCCGAGATTTGCGCAAGTTCATTCAATGTTTTGGGCTGACTTGGCTCAGGGGCTGCCGCAGCCACTTGCGCAACTGGCGCTGCGACGGGTGCCATAGTGCGCCCTTCAATGGCGGCATCCAGTGCTTCAAGCAATTCCTGAGGCGCTGCACCCGGCTGATGACCATTGCGCATTTCACCAAACATGCGATGCACTTCCCCGGTGGCGGCCATGATGGAGTCCATCATTTCAGCATCCAGGACAAGCTTCTTGGAGCGCAACAAGTCAAACAGATTTTCTGTTTTGTGGCATAGCTCTACCAGGTGTGTTGCTTCCAGAAAACCGGCGCCACCCTTGATGGTGTGAAAACCGCGGAAAACAGTGGCCAACAAATCGGCATCTTCCGGGCTTTGCTCCAGTTCGACCAGCTTGCTGTCCACGTCCTCCAACAAGTCGCCTGCTTCGGTCAAGAAGTCCTGTAGCAGTTCGACATCACTGAATGCGCTCATTTGTATTCTCCCACGTCAGCCCGGTTGTTTGTGTTGTTAGAAGCCTAGGCTTTCCAGCAGGTCATCGACCTGGCTTTGATTGCTGCACACATCGGTACGACCTGCTGCATTGATGGCCGGACCATTGAGGAATGTTTCTTCAACCTGCTTACGCTGATCGGGTGGCGTGGTGTCGAGCAACAGCTGAACCAGTTGCTCTTCAAGACCCTGCGCCATGTTGCCGATGCGGTTGACCACCTGACCTGTGAGGTCATGGAAATCTTGCGCCATCATGATGTCGGTGAGGTGCCCCCCCAATTGCCCGCTGCACTGGCTGATTTCCTTCATGAATTCGCGATTTTCACGGGCGTGCGACTTAAACTCTTCAAGACTCATCTCGTTGTTATAGAGGCGATCCCATTGCCTGTCGAGTTCTGCGGCACGGGCTGAAACATCGTCATTCAGTTTTTGAGAGGCCTCCACCGCAGCCAGCACTTTCTCGGCGGCTTTGCCTGTCAGGTCAGCAATGTAGTTCAAGCGAGCGCGTGCATCAGGCAAGGCGTTCACCGCATGCTCAACACTCTTGTCGTACCCTAGTTCACGCAAAGCATCGTGCAGTTTGCGAGTGAGGGAACCTACGCGGCGAAATACATCATGCGGCTCTTCATCGGCCGGGCTGGAATTCATTGCTGCTTGAGCGGCGGGTGCGTCAGAAGACGATGCCTGCGGGACGGCAGCAGGTGCATCATCCCAAACACGTTGCTCTGCGATTTCATCAAACAACGCTTCCAAATCGTCGTTGTCACCACTTTTCAGATTATCTGGGCTCATCGTTGCGACCTCTCCATTTCTGATTCTTTGTAATTAGACAGACATCTTCGCGACAATCTTGCCCAGCTTTTCTTCAAGTGTTGCCTTGGTAAAAGGCTTGACGATGTAACCGTTCGCACCCATTTGGGCTGCGGTCACGATGTCCTCTTTCTTGGCTTCTGCGGTCACCAACAACACGGGCAAATGCTTGAGTTCGGCATCGGCACGAATGTTTTGCAGCAACTCAAAGCCGTTCATATTGGGCATGTTCAAATCGCTGACAACAAAGTTGAAGTTGCCGGCTTTCAGTTTGGCCAAGGCCACTGCACCGTCTTCCGCTTC
>JAHJCM010000102.1 GCA_018812945.1 Gammaproteobacteria bacterium
CGATGCCTGAGAACGACCCTCCTAAACTGCGGGTCGGGTCCGTTCTCTGTCGCCCAAGCTGGGCGACACCGGCCCTGCTCGGCACACAAGGGCAGGTTTTCTTGAAGGCGAAGCGATCGAAACACCGCCGCCGATTGGGCGCTAAACACAGCCATGCGTCGCTCGGAGGTGGAGAAGCGCTGCACGGGAGTGCGGGGAGCCGAACTTGCAGATGGGCGCACTCTGCGGGTTCAAGCCAACTCGGCAGTGGGATTGCTTGGGGCGCACTTTAAGAAAACCGCCCCGCTTGAGTGGATTCGCAGCGGTCGGCTACAAGCCGACGCCGAGACTCGGCCCGCCCTTTTGCCGAGCTCGGTGAGCAAGAATCCATTCAAAAAGGGACTCAGCGGTTTTCTGTGCGGAACAAGTAACCCATGCCGAGTTGGCCAGGAACAGCAGCGGTGACCAGCTCTAAATCACCTGCTCTGTGCGACACAAGTAACCCGCGCTTCAGCCGACAACTGCTTTCTTTCTCCCCGGCACGAGAATCACAGCCATCGCACCAAGAATCAAAACCAATGCTGCAAAGTCAGGCCAATGCGGTACCTCGCCAAGGAATAAACTCCCTGCCATCACACCCACCACCGGAATAATCATGATGGACAAGCTCGACACAATGGGTGGCAGCGATTTGGCCAGGCTAAACCATGCAACCTGGCAAAATGCGAACACACCAAAAGCGTTGTAGAAAATTGGCCACCACTGCGACCAGCCCTGCGGCGCACCCACGTCGGTGCCCTCGACCCAGAAGCCGGCAAGCGCCATGGCAACAATCGTTGGGGGCATCATGGCAAATGTGAAAGTCAGGGCGTGCAATCCTGTCGGGTAATGTCGGATTAGCGTGGTACCAAATCCCCAGCATGCGGCTGCAATCAACATCAGAATTACACCCAATGGGCTGCCAGCAATCGCTGCAAACTCAGAGGAGAGCAGCAGCATAGCGGCAATCATGGCAAGGCTTAAACCGATCCAGCCACGGCGCCCCACCGGGTGCGCAAACGCAAGGCCCGACAACACCGCCCACACAGGCATGGTGTAGCCCAAAATCGCTGCACGGCCCGAGCTCAGTTCCTTCACGGCCAAAATACAAAATAAGTGCCAGCCAATCATATTGGGCAGGCACAGCAATGCCACACGTCCCCACATTTCACGCGGCACTTTCAACGACACCTTCATTTGCCGAGCCACAAGCCACATGGCTGCCATGCCGAACACCATGCACAGGGTGCGGAAATGTAAGGGTGGGTACTGCGTTACCGCAAACTTCATGACAGGCCAGTTCAAACCCCAAATGGCGGTAATACCAAGAAGCAACTGGATTTGGGGCAGGGATAATTTTGCAGCGGGCACGTAAGTGAATGATCATTCAGTAAAGTGCCCCAGTGTAGTGCATTGGCCCACGCTTGCCCCTAGGGGCTTGCCCTGATCCTGTACAATAGCGACACCTTCCAACTGTTCTCGCATGCAATGGCCAGCAATCGTTTTTCGCAATTTTCATCATTCCCGAAACGCCTTGCGCACAGCTGGCAACACAGCAACTCCATGTTGTGCGTGGGCCTGGACCCCGACATTTCCCGCATGCCCGAAGGCTATGGCACAAGCCCCGCAGAAATTGAACGCTTTTGCATCGAAATTGTGAAAGCCACTGCCGAGTTTGCCTGCGCATTCAAACCGCAAATTGCCTACTTTGCTGCCAACCGGGCCGAGGCCGCGCTGGAAAACATTCTGGCGTATGCCAATGAAATTGCCCCACATGCCACCACCATTCTGGATGCCAAACGCGGCGACATTGGCGCCACAGCCAAGCAATACGCCATTGAAGCGTTCGAGCGGTACAAGGCCGACAGTGTCACTTTGAGCCCTTACATGGGCAGCGATTCCGTTGAGCCCTACCATGCCTATTCTGACAGGGGGCTTTTTCTGCTGTGCCGCACCTCCAACCCAGGTGGCAACGACCTGCAATTTTTAAATACCGAAAAAAGCGAACCGCTGTACCAAACAGTCGCCAAACTGGCCACCACAGCGTGGAACCCGCACCAGCAAGTGGGCCTGGTGGTGGGTGCAACCTACCCGGAAGAAATTAAAACCGTGCGCGCACTGGTGGGCGATTCGCCCCTGCTGGTGCCTGGCATTGGCGCACAGGGCGGCGACTTGCTGAACACGGTAAAAAATGGCCTGTGCAGCCAAGGCTGGGGTTTGCTGATCAATTCCTCTCGCGCCATTTTGTACGCCAACAGCACAGCCAGTTTTGCAAGCGCTGCCGCACTTGAAGCGCGAAACACCCGTGACGCAATTCAAGCCGCGAAAGCCACGGCACTTTCAGGCTAGAATCAAAGCAATACACATATTCATGTTCAGGTAAAAAGAGCCCCACCGGCCGGCCTGCACTGAGGAGACAGGGATGAAAATACTTCTGGCCGAAGACGACAGCTTGTTGTCTGAAGGTTTGTCGCAGTCGTTGCGACAGGCTGGCTACGCCGTGGACTGCATGTTCAAAGGCAGCGACGCTGACACCGCGCTGACCACCATGAACTACGATATTTTGATACTCGATTTGGGCCTGCCAAAAATGAGTGGTTTGGAGGTGTTGCGCCGCCTGCGCGCACGCGGCAACAACATGCCGGTTCTAATCCTGACTGCTGCGGACAGCGTGGAGCAACGCGTGCAGGGCCTGGATGCCGGAGCTGACGATTACATGGCCAAGCCTTTCGACCTGAAAGAACTGGAGGCCCGCGTGCGCGCATTGGCGCGACGTGGCACAGGTGGCGGCGCCAGCATCTGGAAACATGGACCACTCACCTTCGACCAGGTAGGGCGCATTGCCTACATCAACGACGACATGCTCGACCTTTCAGCGCGTGAAGTGGGTTTGCTGGAGGTATTGCTTCAACGCGTGGGTCGCTTGGTCAGCAAAGAACAATTTGTAGACCACCTGTGCGAATGGGGCGAAGAAGTGAGCAACAACGCCATTGAGGTTTACATACACCGCCTGCGCAAAAAGATTGAAGTCAACGGTGTTCGAATTGCCACGGTACGTGGCTTGGGTTATTGCCTTGAAAAATTTGTCGAGAAAGAGGCCACTCCAGATGCGAATGCCAACGCCAACACATAAGGCGGGTGCCTGATTGGCTTGGTACAAACGCAATCCACTGGCCTCGGGGCGACAACAACGCCGCTCGCTGTTTGGCGAAATTCTGGACTGGATGCTGGCGCCCCTGCTTATTTTGTGGCCCATGAGTATTGGTGTGACCTACCTGGTCGCCAAGTCAATTGCCAACGATCCCTTCGACCACATTCTTGACGACAAAATCACTGCGCTGGCCCAAGAGGTAGCGGCGCAGGCGCCCAGCAACCAGTTTTCAATCCCCAAGGAAGCGCTGGAAATTTTACTGGCCGATGGCACCGACCAGCTGCGCGTTCAAGTGTTGGGCAAAGGTGGCGAATTTTTATTGGGCGACGAACGAACCCTGCCCATTCCGCAACGCGAGGCCCGGCAAATTGGCGTGGTGAACTTTCGGGACATTGTGGTCAATGGTGAAGACTTTCGCGCAGGCCACCTGTGGATTGAATTACCCACAGTGGGCGAAAACCGGTTCATGCTGATTCAAATCGCTGAAACACTCGGCAAACGCGATGGCTTGGCCAACGAAATCATCAAAGGCGTGATTCTGCCGCAGTTCGTTATTCTACCCCTGGCTGTATTGCTGGTGTGGTTTGGCCTGTCACGGGGTATTGCCCCCTTGAACAGCCTGCTGGATATTATCCGCAACCGCAAACCCGACGACCTCAGTGCCCTTCAAACCAAAGACACACCCGAAGAATTGCTGCCGGTTATTACCGCCTTGAACGAGCAACTGGAAAGGCTTGAACAAACCATCGACACCCAAAAACGCTTTGTGGCCGATGCGGCCCACCAGCTTAAAACACCCTTGGCTGGCCTGCGCATGCAAGTGGAATTGCTGAGCGATGAAACCGACGAGGCTGCCAAACTGCGCAGCTTGCGCCGCCTGAAAGTGGGCACCGAACGGTCAACCCGCCTGGTCAACCAGCTGCTGGCGCTGGCCCGCACAGAAGCACCCTCAGTGCTTCAGTTTGAAAAGCTGGATTTAACCCACATTGCGCGAACAGTCTCCCGCGACTTCGTGCCCGAAGCCATGAACAAACGCATTGACCTGGGTGTTGAAGTGCCCGATCACCCGGTGTATGTGAACGGTCAAACCCTGATGCTGACCGAGATGATAAAAAACCTGGTGGAAAACGCTTTGCGCTACACCCCAGAGGAAGGCTGCGTGACCGTGCGGGTGGACGACAGCCCCCAACGCGAAGCCATTGTGCTGGAAGTGGAGGACGACGGCCCTGGCATTCCGGAAGGCGAACGCAACCTGGTGTTCGACCGTTTTTACCGCGTTCTGGGCACCAGCGAAGACGGCTCGGGCCTAGGGCTGGCTATTGTGCAGGAAACTGCACACCAACACGATGCCAACGTGAGTATTCATGAGAATCCGAAATCCAGCCACCCCGACAGACCTGGCACCTTGATGCGTGTCAGTTTCCAGCCTCGCCACCGGCAAATGGAAGATTGAATGCTTAAAATACGAAGTCAACTTTTCTAGAAGCACCCAATGAAAGCAAAAGGCAGTGAATGGCACGCCCCGGAAGACGACAACCACAAACTGGCCAACCTGTGTGGCCCAGTGGATGCCAACCTTCGGCAAATTGAAGCCGCATTGAATGTAAAAATTGCGCGACGCAACGGCACCTTGAATGTGGTGGGCGACAAGGAGAATGCCAAGCAGGCTTTTATCCTGATCAATCATTTTTTCGAGAAAAGCGACAAGCCGGTTACTGCCGACGAAATTCAACTGGCCTTGGTTGAACTGAAAAACACCAATACAGTGGCCAGCCCGAAAAAAGAAATTCCGGTGATTGCCGGAGCGGATGAACCTGTGGTGCTGCGTACCAAAAAAGGCGATCTGCAACCGCGAACCGAGCGCCAGAAAGATTACCTAAAGGCAGTGCTGGAGCACGACCTGACCTTTGGTATTGGCCCGGCGGGTACCGGTAAAACCTACCTGGCCGTGGCTTGCGCCGTGGATGCACTGGAACGCGACAGCGTAAAGCGAATTATTTTGACTCGCCCCGCCGTGGAAGCTGGCGAACGCCTTGGCTTTTTGCCAGGTGACCTGAACCAGAAAGTAGACCCCTACCTGCGCCCTCTGTACGATGCGCTTTACGATTTGGCCGGTTTCGACCGTGTGCAAAAATGGTTTGAGCGCAACGTGATTGAAATTGCGCCACTGGCCTACATGTGCGGCCGTACTTTGAGCCATGCCTTTGTAATTCTGGATGAAGCGCAAAACACCACGCCCGAGCAAATGAAAATGTTTTTGACCCGAATTGGCTTTGGCAGCAAGGCGGTGATTACCGGGGATGTCACGCAGATTGACCTGCCACGTGGCCAGCAAAGCGGCCTGGTACAAACCCAACATGTGCTGCGCAACGTCAAGGGCATTGCCATGACCTACTTCACCAGCGCCGATGTAGTGCGCCACCCACTGGTGGCCCGCATTGTTGAAGCCTACGAGCGTTTCCACAACCCTGAACGAACCGGCACTGCTGGTGAAACCAATCATGAGTAAAACCACAGCGCCGGTCAGCGTCGCCATTCAATGGGCCGTGCATGCCGACCACCCTCCCTTCTCGGAAGTGGACAACAGCCGCATTCGCCGCTGGGCCAAAGCCTGTTTCATGGACAGGGCCGACATCACCATTCGACTGGTGGGCGAGGAAGAAGGCCGGCAATTGAACCGCGACTTCCGCGGCAAAGACTACGCCACCAATGTGCTGACTTTTCCCATGGACATGCCCGACCTGGGCGCCGATTCTGGCCTGCCTGTGTTCATGGCCGACATCGTGATTTGCCCCGCCGTGGTGGAGCGCGAAGCCGCCGAGCAGGGCAAAGACCCGATTGACCACTTGGCCCACCTGATTATTCATGGCTGCCTGCATGCCCAAGGCTATGTGCACGAACGCGACAATCAAGCCGAACTGATGGAAAACCGCGAAATTGAAATTCTAAAACGTTTCAAGATTTCAAACCCTTACGTGATTTCAGCCAAAAAATAGTGGCTTTTTGCCCGCGCAGGGCTTGACCACTTTTGAAAACTTGGCCATAATCGCGGTCTTCGGTTGAGGGCCAACGCCCAAAGCGAAATGTGGGTCGTTAGCTCAGCTGGTAGAGCAGAGGACTTTTAATCCTTTGGTCGTGAGTTCGAATCTCGCACGACCCACCACAAAATACAAAAAGCCTGAGTTTAAAAACTCAGGCTTTTTTCATTTCCGCTCTGCTTTGGATGTGTCGGCCTTTTTACATTACTGGCATTCTTCGTGTCACAAACACATCTAAATCTTGATCACCTTCAGTAACAGCAAATCACCACCAAAAATTTCAATGGGGTTTGTCTGATGAATGTGAAAGCACTTCTCGCCCTTGGCGCAACCGCAGCACTCCTTTCCGCTTGCTTGTCCAGTGGCGAGACCACCTCCAGTTCGAGCACCAGTGGCGCAGGGCAACCAGTCACCCCCAGTGAAACACCCTTGAAACTGTCCGAATTCTCGGTGGCCAACGGCTGCTTCGGTTTGCAATCGGCATTCAGCAGGCAGTTTGTACAGCCCGCTGCCGCCCGTTATGCTGCCGGCCCCGCCACACAGGCAGAAAACTTCACCCTTCGGCCCACGGAATTGGGCAAGTACCTCATTTACGGCAGCGACCGGCAAATGGTCACGGCCCAAGGCAACACGCTGGTGGCCAGCGCCGAGCCCACGGATGCAGCTGTGTGGCAAGCCAGTTTTGACAAAGACAAAAGCCAATTTACTTTCACTGATGCAGCAGGCCGCTTTTTGGCGCTGGATGAAACCGCCGGGCTGACCACCACCAGTGAACAAACCGAACGTACACAGTTCAAACTGGCCCCCGCCAGCGATTGTGCGGCCTACCCCGAAATGCCCACTGCCATGGAAGGCACGCCGTACAAAGGCAAAGGTGAAAACCAGCCCATCATCGGCTTTGCCGACACACACACGCACATGGGCATGTCCAGCGAAATGTCATTGGATGGCAGCGTAGGCCCATCCGCTGGTGGCGTGTTGTATGGCGAAGTGGTTCATCGCTTCGGCATTCCGCATGCGCTGGGCAGTTGCGAGGCATTTCACGGCCCCAATGGCATACGCGATGCCAACAACATTTTGGAAACCACACCGGGCGCCCAGCACGACACGCAAGGCTGGCCGACTTTTGTAGACTGGCCGCGCCGCAACTTCCTGACTCACCAGGTGATGTACCACGCCTGGGTTGAACGGGCATGGCGCGCAGGCCTGCGCGTGATGGTCAACCACGGCACCAACATTGCTGCGCTGTGCCGGGTTGGACAGACTTACTCGGGCAATCCGCAGGCTGACTGCAACGACATGGGCGTGGCTACAAAACAGGTGGAATACCTGTATGACGTGCAAGACTATGTGGATGCGCAATTTGGCGGCCCTGGCAAAGGTTGGTACCGAATTGTGAAAACCCCGGCCGAGGCACGAAAAGTGGCCAACGAAGGCAAGCTGGCGGTGGTACTGGGCGTTGAAGTGGCGCAAGTGTTCAATTGTGGCGTCACCATGTTGCCCGGTGGTGGGGAAATCCGCAAATGTGACCAAGCGCAGATTGACGCCGAAATCGACAAGCTGTGGGCACTGGGTGCGCGCCACGTGTACCCCTTCCACGACATCGACAGTTCACTGGGTGGTGCCGGTATTTTCAGTGGCGACGTGATCAACTTCCTGAACTTTCTGGACACCGGTGCTTTCTGGAAAACCACCGAATGCCGCGACTTTCCCGAGAATGAACCCTCGGTGCGTGAACCGGGCACCAACATGACCACCGCCGTACCCGGCAGTAGCAGCAATGCGCTCACCAAGATGTTGCTGGAAGCTGTAGGCGGCATTACGCCACTGTACCCGGACGGCAAGCGTTGCAACGCCCGCACTGTGACAGACCTTGGCAAGTACGCACTCACGGCACTGATGAACCGTGGGTTTGTAATTGACATTGACCATGCGGCCTACCACAGCAAAGACATTATGCTGGACCTGGCCGAGAGCATGAACCCGCCCTACCCCATGGCCTCCTCGCACGACGCACACGGTGGCCTGACCAGCGACCAGGCTGTGCGCATGTTGAAACACGGTGGTGTGATTTACCCCTACAAAGGCAATGGCATCAAACATGTGGAATTTCTGGAAAAACTGAAGTTCTGGCGCAACAAGGCTGGCCTGAACAACACCCTGCTGGGCTTGGGTTACGGTGCGGATGCCAACGGCTTTGGTGGTCACCCCGGCCCCCGTGGTGGCGACAGCGTGCCGGTTCAATACCCCTTCACCCTGTTCCGGGGTGAAGGCTGGGGGCCGCGTTATCAATCCTTGCCTGCCATGAAAGTGAACATGTTGACCATTCCGGAGAGTGGCAAGTTCTGGCACATCGATGAGGTGGGCATGGCGCACTATGGCATGGTGGCCGACTTCGTAGAAGAAGTACGCCTCGAGGGCGGTGGCGAGGCAATTGATGCGCTGTACAACAGTGCTGAAGCTTATGTACGCATGTGGGAAAACGTGTACTACCGCAACAATCCGAAATGATTGCGTATTTACTAGGCTCGGTGCTGCTGGCAGCACCGGCCAGCGTTTGGGCACACGCTTTTGGTGAACCGGTGCAACTGCCCATGCCTTATGGGCTGTACATCGCAGGTTCGGTGGTGGCGCTGGTGTTGTCGTTCGCATTGCTGGCTTTCAGTGGTCGACCGAGCGGCCAATTCGCCAATCGATTGAACGCGCACAGCACCTTACCTTTGCCCGCATGGCCTGCTCGGTGGATTCATCGGGCTCGCGCGGCAGGCTCACTGTTCTGGTTAAGTGCCTTGTTGTTCTGCATCATCACTGGGCTAGTGGGCAGCAATGACAGCCACCGCAACTTCAACATGACCTTCTTCTGGATTCTGTTTGTACTGGGTGGTGCCTATGCTGCAATGCTGATTGGTGACTGGTACAAGCACCAACATCCCTGGCGTTTTTTGCTGCCTCGTGGCTGGACTGGAATTCGAAAATACCCACGCTGGCTGGGCCATTGGCCTGCGTTTGCACAACTGGTTTGCCTGATCGCAATTGAGCTTTTTTTTCACAGCACGCCGCGAAAGCTTGCCCTGCTGTTGATTGCATTTGGTGTATTCAACCTCGCTGGCATGTGGCTGTGGGGCACAAAGCGCTGGCTGCAACGTGGTGAATTGTTCGCGGTGTTGTTTCGAATTTTTGCAGCCTGCACACCGCTGCGCCGAACACGCAGCATCGATGGAAAATATCGGTGGCGAATTGCCCTGCCCTTTTCTGACCTTCGCCGCTTGCGCCTGTGGCACCCCGCACAGTGTCTGTTTGTGTTGTTTTTGTTGTCGTCCACCGCTTACGATGGCCTGCGGGAAACTGCAGTGTACTTCAATGTTTTCTGGCAAGACCCCTTTGGTATTTTGACCACTGCCTTCGGTGATCACCCATTGAAAATTTATCCACAAGTGCGCCCCTGGTTTATTGCCTGGGAAATTGTCTTGCTGATCATGTCCCCGTTTTTTTACTTGTTGCTGTTCGGGTTATTTCTCGCCTTGGGGCGCAGGCTTACTGGCGGCAAACAAAGTATTGGGCTGCTGTTACGCCGCTATTTGCCAAGCTTGGTGCCCATCGCCGTGGTCTACCACTTGACGCACTACTACACCTTGCTGTTTAGCCAGGGTTTGAAAATTCGTGGTTTGGTGTCTGATCCCTTCGGCTGGGGCTGGAATATTTTTGGCAGTGCAATCACAGGCCGTTTGCCCTGGCTGCCCGACATGGCCAGCATCTGGACCAGCCAGGTTGTGCTCATTCTGGCGGGGCATGTTGCCGCTGTGTGGCTGGCCCACCAGCAGGCGCTGCAACTTGAACGCAGCAACAGGCGCGCCACATTAAGCCAGCTGCCCATGCTGGTTTTGATGGTGGTATTCACCAGCGTGGGCCTTTGGATACTCGCTCAACCGCTACAAGGCTAATGCAACGATTAACCTGGCATCTTGGTGGTGCGCAGGTAAGGCAACTTGATGTCAATGCTGCCAAATTTCTCGGTGGCCTGTTCATTGTTCAGCGACAAGGCAACAATCACATCCTGCCCCTGAACCCAGTTCGCCGGCGTTGCAATCGGCTTGCCATACGTGGCCTGAAGCGCATCCAGCGCACGCAACACTTCCGCAAAATTTCTTCCCACTGACATGGGATAAGTCATCGACAGCTGCATTTTTTTGTCTGGACTGAAAATGAACACCACGCGCACACTGGCTGAATCGGCAGCCGTGCGGCCATCAGGCAAGTAGGCATTTGCGGGCAACATGTCCAGCGCCTTCGACACTTCAAGCGACTTGTCAGCGATGATTGGAAAGTTTGCTTTCGCACCGGAAAATTTCTCAATGTCACCTTTCCATTGGGTGTGTTCTTCAACACCGTCAACAGACAATCCAATGACTTTCGTACTGCGTTTTTTCCATTCCTCGGCCAGCTGTGCCACTGCACCGAACTCGGTAGTGCACACGGGGGTGAAGTCTTTGGGGTGACTGAAAAGAATGGTCCAGCTGTCGCCGATGAAATCGTGCAACATAAAACTGCCTTGGTCTGTTTCCAGGCTAAGGTTGGGTACCACGTCATTAATTCTCAAGCCCATTGATATCTCCTTGTTGAGGAATTTCACGGAACTAGTTGCCAAAGCCTTTCAGCAACGTGGCAGTCAGTTCATTCAAAGTCCCTAAGGGTACTCGCTTCTTCGGCGTCAATCCATCAGTAAAGCCCATGGCTTTGAAACGGTCCAGCAGTGACTTGTCTTTTGAAACAATAAACACAGGCACATCCCATGGCGTCGGTTCTCGCGACACACTGCCCGTAGGCTGATGGTCACCAATCATTACATACACGGTTTCTCGTGGCTCGGGCTGGCTGAAATATCCTGCAAGCCACGTATTGGTATAGTTGATCGTACGCAGGTAATCGGGCTTCATGTATTCCCAATTCACGGGCTCGGCTTGTGCGCGGGCTGCCGCCGCAGCATCGAACGGCTGAGGGCCCAGCAACTTCTTCCAGTCAGGCTGATAGGGTGGCACCTGATGAAAAGGGAAATGGCTGGAAATGGTCGGAAAAAAAGTAAACCTGGGCTTGGCCGATTCATTGCGCGGGTACAACTCCTCTACGCGCGCCGCAGCATATTGGTCTGGAATTTTCCAGAAACCAAATGCCGGGCCTT
Source organism: Gammaproteobacteria bacterium (assembly GCA_018812945.1). Taxonomy (GTDB): domain Bacteria; phylum Pseudomonadota; class Gammaproteobacteria; order Burkholderiales; family Burkholderiaceae_B; genus Limnobacter. The sequence goes on from JAHJCM010000102.1 coordinate 11,384, forward strand.
CATAGTTCAAGGCAGGACCATCAATGTATTGGTCAAAGCTGTAAAAGGCGCGCTCAACCCACTCCCAACCCACAGAATGATAAAGGCCAAAGGTTTCGTAACCCTCTCGCTCAAACACATCCAGCAAAGTGGGCCGCTGGGTGGTTAACAGCACATCGTGTTTGCGCGAGTCTTTTAAATCAATGCCCGACAACACCGACAAGTGCGCAAGGTCGCTTGCACCGCCAATGGTCGGCGACACATAAAATGCAGACACCACATTGCGGCCGCTGGCCAAAATGGACTTTTCAAGTTGTGCGCGGGTTTGTGCGACCGCATCTGAAGAGTCTTTCTGGTCATAAAGTACAGCGCCATATGTTTCCAGAAAGATCATGTGCACATCGCGCTTGTTCAGCGCCGCCAAGGCAGGTGTGTCCGGGTTGGCCAAAGCCTCGTCGATCACTGTGGTGGCTGGCAACAACTGCGCCGCACGCGAGGGCACCAGTATGTCGCGCAGTTTCATCGCCTCTTTCCAGTAAACCGGTACTACAGCCTTGGACACAAAAGTGGGCTTGTCCGGATCTTCGGAATAATTAACAAGCACCGCGATGCCAACCAACAGCAAGGCGCTCCACAACCAGAGCGTTTTTGATACAGGTTGCACTGCATTGCTCACGGTGTGCATGGCAACAAGCAGCAGCCGGTAATAAGCCCACACCGCTGCACAAGTCAACAGCACAGCCACGGCTGTCAGCCACACCGGCAAGCCCTGCGCGGTAACCCACACAAAGCGCGGAAGCTGTGGGACATCCCAGTACAAGTTGACCGGACGCCCCAATAAATTGGGTACCACCACATCGGCATAGTGACCAAATGCCATCAGCAAATACAGCGCAGAAACAACGCCCAGCACCCGCACGGACGGCTTGCCAAAAACCGCAACCCATGCAGAAAGCAACATGATCAGGCACACAAACTCGGGCGATACACCCAGGTCGGGCAGCACATACACCGTGGGCCAAATAGCCGAGAAGCAAAGAGTGGAATTTAGAAAGATCAAGGCCAACAACAATTGACCACTGAAGCGCCACTTCGACACCTCGTTGGTACCACCAAGGCCCAAGCCAAGACTGCCTCGCAGTGCTGTATCTGTAGAACTCATGACTGCTTTACACCCATTTCATTGTGGACCACAGCCCTGGCGGGCGCAGCACTGAGTAAAGAAACGACAAACGCCGCGACAAAGGGCAAGCTTTGGGTAACCAGAACAAGGCACCACGCCAGGTTTTCTCTGGAATCAAAGCCCAACCGAAAATAAATTAACCCCACAGCACACAACAACACAAAAGCCAAAACAGATTCATCACGCGCTGCATTCACCGCATGAAATACAGCCATTCGACTGGCCATTTTTGGGGTGCGAATAAACGGAATTTTTCGCCCCACGAACAAACCCGACAAGGTGGCGCGCCCGATTGCATAACTCAGCGACAAGCCCGCCAAGGTGGCTGCCATGGCGGTGCGAAAACTGGCCCTGACCTGCACCAGATACAGCGTAAACAGTTTGGTGATTTTAAATGCAAAAAACATGATGGGGACCACGCTAATCAATAGCGGCGGCGCATTGAAGGCCAAAGGATCGAACAACATCAAACCCGACCACAGCACAGCGAGCAAGGTAAAAACCAAATTGATGCCATCGGCGATCCAAGGCAACCAGCCCGACACAAAGTGGTAGCGTTGCCCTGCGGTTAACTTGCTTTGTTTGAAACCAAGCAACTGGCCTGCGTGTTCGCGCAAAATTTGCATGGCACCATAAGCCCAGCGGTGTCGCTGTTTTTTGTAATCGGTGAAGGTGTCGGGAATTAAACCGTGCCCATAGCTTTGGTCGATGTACACCGCTTCATGGCCCTGCTCAAAAATTCGCAGCCCCAATTCGGTGTCCTCGGTAATGGTGCTGACCCCCCAACACCCAACCTGTTCAAGCACAGATCGGCGAACCATGGTCATGGTGCCGTGCTGAATAATTGCGTTGCGCTCATTTCGGGTCACCATGCCCAAATGAAAAAAGCCTTTGTACTCAGCGTAACACACGGATTTGAAAGCGCTGTCCACACCATCGCGATAGTCTTGCGGGGCCTGCACAATCGCAATCTCGGGCTTTTCAAACTCGGGGGCAAGGTCTTTCAGCCAATGCGAGAATACTTTGTAATCTGCGTCAATCACAGCCACTACTTCAGCTTGCGGGCAGGTTCTCTCCAGCGCGTAGTTCAAGGCACCTGCTTTGTATCCGCTCAGGGGGCTTACGTGAAAGAACCTGAAGCGCTTACCAGACTGTTGATCCAACTGCTGACAATGCGCTTGCACCGGGCGCCAGGTGGTTTCATCTTTCGTGTTGTTGTCCACCACAATCACTTCGAAATTGGGGTAATCAAGCCGGGCCAGTGCATTCAGGGTGTCGATCAGCATTTCCGGTGGCTCTTCATAGGCCGGCACATGAATAGACACAAACGGCTGATGGCCTTTTGCAAGCGCCTTCTCAGCCTCACCACGCTTGGGCAAGGTCAACAGCCTGCGCCGGCTGCTGTACCACATGGCTTCGGCCCATTCATGGGCTTCCGACATCACGATCACAAATACCCCCACCACGCCCAGCAACAAAAACACCGAAATGGCCACACTGGCCCAGGTGTGGTAATGCAAGGTGAAGTCGTAAATCACATAAATAATCAGGGATGAAATGACAAACGCATTGAAAATCAAAAAAGTGCGTCCGCTGTCGCGCAGGGTTTTGCTGTCGATCAGCAACAGGAAAGTCATCATCAAAGCCACCACGATGGAAGCGGCTGCAAGCAACTTCCATTGCGGTATGGCAATAATCGGTCGATCGGGCTCAAACTTTGGTTCGCGGAACGAATCGAACACGCCCCAGTGTCCGCCCACACTGCCTTCAATATCTGACTTCCAGGGTTGATCAAAAGCCTCCATCACGTAGAACACGATGTCTTCTTGCTCAGCACGCGGAATGAAGCGACGCAAAAACTTGGCCTGGTTGGCCTGGGATGCTTCGGCCTGCTTGATCGAGCGCCCATTGCTGGGCCAACCCACTTCGGTAACTACAATCGGTTTGTCGGGAAATGCATGTTGTAATCGCTTGTAGGTATTAATTGAAAAATTAACTGCGTCGTCCAGCGCAATGCCTTCCCAGAAAGGCAGCAAATGCACAGCAAGGTAATCCACATGCTCGGCCAGCTCCGGGTTTTTCAGCCACACATGCCAAGGCTCTGCAGTGCTCACAGGAATATCCGTTTCAGCGCGCACCTGGTCCAGGTAAGCAGTCATTTGCTTCAGGTTCAGGTCTTCTCGCAGCAGGGCTTCGTTGCCTACAATCAGACGGACTACGTTGTAGGGTGGGCTGTGGGCCACACTCAGCAAACGCTCAAGTTCTTTTTCGTTGGCTTGCGGGTCGGGGCTTAACCACGCACCCAAAGCCACATTGATGTTGTGTGCTTTGGCCAGCGCGGGAATTTCTCCGAAAATACCCGCCACGGTGTAGGTGCGAATGGCCAGCGTTTTACCCGCCAGCAATGACAAGTCCCGGTTGATGTCCTCAAGCTTGGGTTCGATGTTGTCGATGGGGCTTTGCCCAGCTTGATACGGAGAAAAGGCGAAACCTGGAACGACCTGATTCCAGGGCGGCTCCTGAGCAGGTTGGTTGATGTAACCGTAACCCCCGACAACCAGCAATACAAAAGCAAACAGTGCAAAAACGGAGGGCATGGGCGTACGGCTTTAAAAACAATTCAATGAATTCTATCTTGACCACGCAGATGCGCAAGAAGTTCTTGCAACACGGCACCTGGTTGCTCAGCTTGAAGAAAATGACCGCAGCCCCTCAAGGTGCAACTTCGTACCCCTTTCGGAAAATACCGGGCATCGACCATGGGCTCAAGCAGGGCCGCCTGCATACAACCATCATTTTCACCTGCCAGTACAAGCGTAGGTACCTTCAATGGTTTTCTGGACAAGGCATAAATGGAACGGGTTGGCGCACGGTGCAAGGTAAACAGCGAGCGGTAATAACGTGTAGCAGCCCAGGCCACACCCGGATTTGAGAACGCATCGAGTACCGGATGAATTTCGGACTCCGAATACTTCCACCCTGGGGACCAACTGTTCCAGAAGGAACGAATCCGACCGAACTGGTTGGCCACCAACCTGGCTGGCGCGGAGTCTGATTGCATTTCGAGCATGTAAGCAGAAAGCACCAGCTGCTTGGGCAATAATCGCCAAGCCCTTTCCACTTTTTGAAATGGCGGAATAGCCAGCAAACTGAGGGTTGTCCATGCCTGCGGGTCGGTGGCCGCAACGGCCATACCGGCCACAGCCCCCCAATCATGCCCCACCAAATGAACCTCTCGCCCTTGAAATAAATTTCGCCAGGCCAACAAATCAAGCCCGGCATTGAAGGGATCATAATTTGCGTTCGGACTGACCGAACCAGTGGTGTACCCCCGAAGCCACGGCCGCACCACATGGTAGCCCGCCTGTGCCAGCCCATCGGCCACGCCGTTCCAGCTGTGTGGCGTGTCGGGGAAACCATGCACAAGCATGGCGACTGCCCCATTTTCCGGGCCTTGCACCATGGCACTAAGCCTTAAATTGTCGTGTTGCAAGTAAATCGTTTTATACGTCATTTGGAACGGCTAAAGTTACCTCTGAAAAATGCTTCCAGACGAAAGGTCAAGGCCACGTAGGGATCACGATTGCCTTCGGTCGGAAAATGGATTTCGGGAATGATGTCCATGAATAGAATATTCTTGTGAATGTCACGCCGATAGTAGGCTTGCAAAATATAGTCCTTAATGGTGTTTTCTCCGCGGTCCTCGCCTACAACAATCAACGCGTATCGCAACGCTGTGCGCGAATTCAGCACGCGGTTAATTTCAGCGGTTTGAGAAAACACCGTGGAATCCCTCATTTCCTCATATTCGGCATAGGTTTGAAAACGCAGTGTTTTTTCCTCATCCAGTGGTTTATTCAAATCGAAATTGGTGCGCACCTGCAAACCACGCTGATTGAACTGGGTCACGCGACTGGATGAATTGATTTGCCATTTGCTCTCGCTGAAATTCCATTGCCTCAGGGCAGAGTAACGCAGGTAAGGATCAAGTGGTGCACCAAACTTCACCCCCAGCCCCAAGCCTTGTACCCAAGCCTGCTTGGGGTCCTTGGATGAGCGCTGCTCCAGGCCAACTGCCGAATTGTTGGTATCAAAACGTTCGCCCCCGCGCACCTCGCGAATACCTTGCTCGGAAAGACGACCCAAGGGTTCTTCAATGTCGCTTTCAATAATGAGGCGCAACCGCTTTTTAGTAGTGGGCATGTCGACTCGAAAGCGAACACTGGGATCAAGCTTGGAATCACCAGGTTGAAGCCGGGTGTCCAGTGCAACCCGAAGAAAAGATTGGTTTTCAACAAACAGGCTGTCTTCGGTGCCAAAAAACTGATCAATATTTCGAGCAGTGTTGTTGACCATTCGGGTTAAATCGTAATGCACAGGCTCAAAACGCTCTTGAAGCCAAACGGGCAAATCACTCTCAGTGTTTGCAGCTTGAGCAACACCGCCCAAAGTAAACACGCACAAAAAAACTGCAACAACGGTGGGGGCTATTTTCAAAGCCTTCTCCTGATCAAGCTGTACTGCAGGTCAATACACGATATCAATGTACGCCTTTAAACAATGGGGCGTAAGTCCCTGAATCTAGTGATCAATGCTGCTAAACACATCGAGTTCAAGCGTTTGAATTTTCCTCCCCACTCCTTCTGCGCAACAAGCTGACCACCAAGGTGATCACCGTGATCGGCACCACAAAACTCAGCATGGTATTCGAATACAAATCCAAGGCGTCATGTCCCTGCGCATCGAGAATCAAATACACCACATAAGCGGTGTAATAGGCCAAAAACACACCGCCCTCCCAACGTGCAATTTCGCGTCCAGTCAGGAAAATTGGCAAACAGGCAAAGGCCACTGCCAGCATCACCCACATGTCAAACGCGAGCAAAGAAGGCGCCACCTGCAAACCTGCCGGGGCTGCCACCAAACTTGAAATACCCAGGCAAGCAAAAATATTGAATGTCGAACTGCCCACCACATTGCCCACTGCAATATCGCGCTCACCCTTGAGCGCGGCGGCAATTGAAGTGGCCACCTCGGGCATGGACGTGCCAGCCGAGACAATCGTCAGGGCAATAACCACATCGCTCACACCCATGGCCTTCGCAAACACAACAGCCGAACCGACCAACCATTCCGAACCCAAGACCAGCAAACCCAACCCCAAAGCGATCAAGGCCAACTGCACTGGCAATTTGGAATCCCAACTGCCCTGCGCAGCCGGGTGCAATTCCTCGTCGAATTCGGTTTGAGCGGCTTTGACTTGGGAGCGGGATTGAATAACCAGAAAAGCGGTGTAAGCCACCATGAGTACCGCGAGAATGCCGCCATCGCTCCACGACAGTTGGCCATCCAGGCTTAGTAAAAGCAACAGCACCGAGGCACCAATCATGATCGGCACTTCCTGGCGAATCAGTTGAAGATTCACGACCAAGGGCGCAATCATTGCGCTCAAACCCAGAATGAACAGCACATTGAAAATGTTGCTACCCACCACGTTGCCAATCGCAATGTTGGTGGTACCTCCCAGTACAGCACCCACCGACACAGCCACCTCGGGCGCACTGGTGCCAAACGCCACCACGGTCAAACCCACCACCAGTGGGGAAATACCAAAGGAAAAAGCGAGATTGGATGCACCGCGCACCAGTACATTGGCCCCAAAAATCAGCAAGGCCAGGCCGGCTACAAACAACAACACGTCGATGAGCATTGAACTTCCCCTGTGCAACAACCCCATTGTGAGGGATAAGAATTCGCTCGATTTCTCACCCCGGATGTATTTCTCTTACGATACAAATGTTAACGCTTGAATTCTAAAAACGCATGAAACCCGTAATTTTCTGCCTCGAAGACTTTGAAATGCATCGTTTTGTTCTCGAAACGCATTTGACTCGCCTGCTGGCGGATCGGGTCGAGGTGAGATACTTCAGAAGCCTGGCCCAACTGAAAGCCTCGAACGGCGGCTGCCAGCTTCTGATCTCTGATCTGAATGTGATTGACTCAAAAGCAGAAAACACAGCCCGCTTTTTACTCGAGTATTGTGAACACACTCCGGTCATCGTTCAGTCCACGGAAGAAGAACTGCCACAACAACTCGAACTACAGGCTGCGGGCCGAATTCAGGCTGCTGAGAAAGGTGGTCAGGGTCAACGGTTTACACAGGCCATTGAACACTTCATGGCGCAACTTGATCAAAAAGTCGTTTAGGCAAAGCGAGGTCACTGCTAAAGCTTGTCCCTGAAAATAAAGTAAGCGGCCCCCACCAGGCACAAACCAGCCCACAAGTAATCCAGCTTCAGCGGCTCTTTCATGTAGAAAACCGCAAACGGCACAAACACCGTCAGCGTGATGATTTCCTGCATCACCTTCAACTGCCCAACCGACAACACGGTGTACCCGATCCGATTTGCGGGCACCTGGAACAGGTACTCAAACAGTGCAATACCCCAACTGATCAGGGCTGCAATAATCCAGGGCTTCTGGCCCATGTCTTTCAAATGGGCGTACCATGCAAAGGTCATGAAAATATTGCTGATCAACAGCATGGCTATGGTGACCGGAACAGCAGGCATGGCAACTCCAGATGATTTGGCGAAACTGAGGCGATTAATCTGCGGTAGTGTAACCAAATTGCCTTACCGAGCGAATACGCTCAATACATGCAACTCCAAATTACCTATTGCTTCATCCGTCATGCTTAAATTTGTCAAAACACTGATACTGACTTTGGCCTTGTTGGTCAGCGGCACCAGCTCCGCTTCCGAGTTTGACCACAACTACACTGCATGGAACACCCTGCTGGCCAAGCATGTGAAGTGGTTACCCGACAACAAACAAACAGCCGTGGATTACGCGGGTTTTCAAAAAGATCGCCAGGCCTTGAAATCCCTCCTGAACGAGTGGTCCTCTGTTAGTCAGGCTGAATTCAACGGGTTCTCCAGAAATCAGCAAATGGCATTTTTAATCAATGCCTACAATGGCTTTACCATTGAATTGATTTTGACCAAGTATCCAAAAATCAAATCCATCAAGGAAATTGGTGGGGTGTTCAGCAGCCCTTGGAAACAGGAATTTTTTACCCTGTTGGGCGAGAAACACCACCTGGACTGGATTGAACACGAGCAACTTCGCCCCAAGTACAAAGAGCCACGGGTTCATGCCGCAGTGAACTGTGCCAGCATTGGCTGCCCGGCCTTGCGCAACGAAGCATTTACCGCCACAAAATTGAATGCCCAGTTGGACGACGGCATGCGCAGGTTTTTAAGTGACCCGAGCCGAAACCGTGTCAAGAACGGCGAATTGCAGGTTAGTCCAATTTTCAAATGGTTTGCTGAAGACTTCGAAAAAGGCCACCAAGGTTTCAAAGAGGTGAAGGATGTATTTGCCAAATGGGCCAAAGACATGGGCCCCACGCCAGAAATAGTCGATAAAATCGCATCCAAATCATTGCCGATTGCGTATACAGATTACGACTGGTCGCTCAACGACATCCAACGCTAATCCTGATTCGCCTTTTCATGCCTCATCCAAAAACGCTGCTGCTGTTTAACTACGACTGGGACGCCCAGGGAGCTGACCGGCTTCGCCCCCAATGGCCCAGTGTGGTTTCAGGCTTTGATTTGTTCACTTTCCCGAGCAATGCACGCTTGGCCTGGTTCGACACAGAACGTTTTGTGGCCAAGGCAGCTGTTTTGGCCAAACTGCACGGCGCCAAGGCAGTTGCATCCAACCACGAGCAATTTGGCGCACTGTGCGCAGCCTTGCTCGCAGAGAAAATGGGGTGGCCTGGCACACCAGTGCAGGCCATTCTGGCTTGCCAGCACAAATTGTATGCCCGTAAGGTGCTGGAGCAAGTTGCGCCCGAAGCGAACCTGCCTTTTGCGCGGTTAAATGCGGCCTATGGCGGCCCAGTGCCAAAAGGCATCGAATACCCGCAATTTGTGAAACCTGTGAAAGCCGCATTCTCGGTGCTGTCACGACAAGTTAAAAGTGCCCAGGAACTGCACGACCACACACGTTTTGGTCCCTGGGAACTGTGGGTGATCAAGCACCTGGTTGAACCTTTCGAGCGAATTTCAAAAAAACGACTTCCTGAAGCCGGCACTGCACACAGCATGATGCTGGAAGCCCCCATGCGCGGGCGGCAGTACAACCTCGACGGCTACGTGTGGCAGGGCGAGGTTCGCCCGCTGGGCGTGGTTGACGAGGTGATGTACCCCAACACCGATGCATTCATGCGGTTTGAGTACCCCAGCAAGCTGCATGCGGATGTGCAAGCCCGCGCGGCCGATGTTGCCAGGCGTTTTCTGAATGCGGTTGGTTTTGATCACGGCCTGTTCAACATGGAATTTTTCCATGACGAAGCCACTGATAAAATCACCGTGATCGAATTCAACCCGCGTATGGCCTCGCAGTTTTCCGACTTGTACCTGCGCGTGGACGGCATCGACCTGCATGAAATTGCCTTTGCACTGGCCCATGGCATAGACCCGGCTACGCTGGCACGCAAGGTGCCCACGGCAGGCGCCACCGCCAGCTTTGTTTACCGATCATTCGACCCGAAAGCCACGGTGCCCTTTCCAAGTTTTGTGCAAAAGGCCGCTTTCCGGAAGGCTTTCCCCGATGCCTTGCTGTTTGAATACCCCAAAGACACCAAAGAATTGCACCGGGATTTCAAATGGCTGCGAAGTTACCGCTATGGCATTGTCCATTTGGGTGGCGAAACCCCGCGCGATCTTCGCCAGCGCTGCGAACAAGCCAGTGCGCTGCTTGGCTGGCCAGCGCCCTACCTTGAAGACCCGGCTGGAACTGTTTTCAGCGAAACAGGTCAGTTCATCGACTTGATTCAACCACGCACAGGAGAAGTATTTTGATGATTTCACGCACCCACAAGCTATTGATCGCGGCCAGCCTGGTGCTTGGCTTAAGTGGATGCAGCGCCATGACTGCCCAAAACCCCGCCAGCGAATTAACACCGGTGAATGCTGCAGAAATGCAGGGGGCCAACCGCCTCATGCTGTTTGGCGCAGATGTGGTGGCCTATTTCACACAAAACGCCTATGTGCAGGGCAAGCCCGAATTCAGCAGCACCTACCAGGAAGTGGATTTTCACTTTTCCAGCGCAGAACACAAGGCACTGTTTGATGCGAAACCTACCAAATACCTTCCACAATACGGTGGCTACTGCGCCAACGGCATCATGTTCGGCATTCCATGGGGCGGCAATGCCACTGACTTTCGGGTCGTAAACGGCAAGCTGTATATTTTTGGCGGCACAGTGTCGCAGGCAGCCTTCGAACTCGAAATGGAGAAAAACATCGCCTTGGCCGACAGCTACTGGGAAAAAGAAGTGAAGGGCAACAACAGCTTCATTCAACGTGCAAAGCGCTTGGTGATTCGCGTGCCACACTACAAAACAGGGGAAGAACAGGCGGCTGAAGTTCAAGCCGCAAAAAAACAGGGAAGCTGACCCTTGTTAGTTCATCAGCCGGGTTCGGCTGATGTAACTCAACACATCGACCAAAGCCACCAATATGATCATAGCCAGCAACACCGTGCTGGTCTCCGACATTTGAAACAGGCCCATGTGGTACGACAACATTTGACCCAAGCCCCCCGCGCCGACAACCCCAAGCACTGCGGCGGCACGAATATTGTTTTCCCAACGATACAGGGTGTAGCTGATTAATTGCGGTAATACCTGAGGAAATGTGGCGTACCAAAACACCGCCACCGAACCCACGCCACGCGTGCGCAATGCGAATGCAGGTTCATCAGTGGAATTTTCGATGCTTTCAGCAAACAAACGCCCCAGCACCCCTGTTGTGTGCAACGCCAAGGCAAATGTGCCAGCAAAAGGGCCCAATCCAACTGCAATCAACAACAACGCAGCCCACACCAATTCAGGAATGCTGCGCAAGACATTCAAAACACCCCGACTGAATGTACGCCAGCGCGCCGGGTCGTCAGCATAGGTTTTACTGGCCGGGAGCGCCCACAACAAACCAAATACAGCAGCCAGTAAAGTGCCTAATGCCGACATGGCCAGAGTTTCAATGGTGGCCCAAGCGACCTTGGCCAAAAAGGCTGATTCAAAATTTGGGCGGAGTAACTCTCCGATGAATTTGCCCATCCGAGCCATGGCTTCAACGGACGCGAAACGTGCCCATTGAAGATCAAGGCTCCAGAAGCTCAGAGCAATCAGCACCACCAATCCGAACACCATCCAACAGGATTTACATCTTGCATCAAACATGGATTTGGGTAACTTTGGAGGCAAATTATCCGACCGTGTGCTCATGCCAATACGCTCCGCAACCAGCTGCTTACCCGGTCGGCGAGCCAGACCAGAAAAACAAATACCAGCAACATGGTGCCCACCTCACCGCCAGCAAACATCTTCATGGATGAATCAAGCTGTTGACCCAAGCCACCTGCTCCGACAAAACCCAATACCGCCGACGATCGAATTGCACATTCCCAGCGATACACCGTGTAGCTCGCCAGTTCCGCCGCGTTCTGTGGCAGGGCGCCATAGAAAAAAGCCTGCAAACGCCCGCTGCCGTTTCTCAGAAGGTTTTGGGATACGTGCAGATCTCCCGACTCGAGAATGTCCGCATACACTTTACCCAACATACCGCCATAGGTCAGCGCAATGGCCAAGACACCCGAGGTGGGACCCAAACCCACTACACGAACAAAGACAAGCGCCCATATTAATTCGGGCACACTGCGCAGGACGATTGCCACCCACCGAACCAACTGCCGGCATATGGCAGGCAAAGGTGCCATCTGGCCAGAAATGGCTGAAATTGAAATCACGCGGACGGACAACAGCGCAATGGGTACAGCCAACAACCAGGCCAACGCCAACCCTGTTGTTGCAATAGCCACAGTTCGCCACGCCTCCTTGGCAACTAGGGTCAGAAATTCCGGCGTCACCTTGGGCGGCAACATGTCGCCGAGAAAATTCAGGGTTGGCCTGTAGTTTTCCTCTTCCAGCAAAATCCAGGGCCTGAACTCGGTCAATTCAAACAAAGGCCACACGATAATTAGCGCGGCCAGCCACCAGAACACGCGCATAGCCCATGCCGGGTCGCGCAATGCTGGGTTGTTATTGATGGAAGGGCTGCTCATGGAATTACCTGCAATTCATGGCCACGGGTACTGGTTGCCTCTGCATCGGCACACGCTCTGGAGCCGGGCCAGTCAACTCATCCAAGTGCTGGGCATATAGGTCTAAAAGCCTTTGTTCACTGACCTCCGAGGAGGGGAGGTCAAATGCAAGCTCGCCATCGCGTAAACCGATTATTCGAGGAAAGTGCTTCAAGGCCATGTCCACTTGGTGAAGGGTGGACACCAAGGTAGCGTTTTGTTCCCGTGCTGCATCCGCCAGCGTTTTCATGGCTTGTTCGGCGCGCGCAGGATCCAGCGCAGACAAGGGTTCGTCCACCAAAAACATGTTTGCTCCCGAAACCAGGCCTCGGGCCAGCCCGACTCGCTGACGCTCTCCGCCAGATAGCCGGTCGACGCGTTCAAACAGTTTTTCTGACAAATCAAAACGTGCCAGCGCTGCATGCGCCGCGCCCGTGTCGATGGGGTAAAACAAACTTCGAAGGCTGGTCCACAATCCCATGTGGGGCAGCTTTCCCGCCAACACGGCGGTAACGACACGTTGCCGCGGCGGCAGCGGCGGCACCTGTGGCGCCAAAAACAAATTGCGGCGCACATTGCGAAGACCCTTCTTGCTGAGGCTCCAGGGGTTGGTGTTGTCGAGCAACACCTTGCCACCTGCGGGTTCAAGCGCGCAGGCCAGCAAGTGCAACAGAGTTGTTTTGCCAGCCCCAGAAGGGCCGATGATTGCGACTTGTTCGCCTGCCCGCACCGAAAAACTGACGTTCTTCAGTGCGGGCGGCGTGTCGCGGCCAGCCGCCGGGTGGCGGCCAGCAACTTGTTGTAACTCAATGATCACTTCAGCAAGCCCGCCGCACGCGCAGCACTTTCAATGCCTGCGTAATTTTCAGTTTTGGTGGGAATAAACTTGCTGGCGCGTTGCAATTCCAGAATTTCTTTGCCCTGTGGGGTCGAAGGATCGAGGGCTAAAAACGCATCAACAATTTTCTTGCGTGTTTCAGCAGGCACACCACTGTGCACTGTCCAGTTGTAGTCGTAATAAGCAGGGGTGGTGTAAATCACGCGTACTTTGTCCGTGTCTACTTTTTTGTCAGCGACAAATTTTTCCCACACAGAAATGTTCAAGGCACCAGCATCAACTTTTCCTGCCGACACAGCTGCAATCGTTGCATCATGTGCGCCAGAGAAAGAGACCCGCTTGAAATCCTTGTCAGGATCGATTTTGGCCACAGTGTTCAGAAAACTGCGCGGCATCAGGTGTCCGGAAGTGCTGGATGCTGAACCAAAGGAAACGCTTTTTCCTTTTAAATCATCCAACGACTTGATATTGGGGTTACTGGTAATGAAAACTGATTTGAATTTTTCATCTTCAGCACGCTGAATCAAAGGAATTACTTGGCCATTGGAGCGAACATTGGCCTGCACAAAAGTGAACCCGCCAAACCAGGCCATGTCCACTTGTTTGTTTGCCAGCGCTTCAACAGAGGCTGCATAATCCGTCACGGGGGTGTACTCGACTTTCATGCCGAGTTTGTCGGAAAGGTATTTCATCAGGGGAGCCGCTTTGCGGGCCAGTTCAGTGGGGGACTCGTCCGGTATGGCTGTGACTCTAAAGACCTGTTCCGCGTGCGCTAAGCCGGCCAGTCCGATCATTGCGCATGTCATCAAACACTTAAATGTACGAGAAGGTGAAAAGCTGATCATTGCTAACTCCTGATAGATTAAAAGATCTTACCAACAGGCAAGTTTTTCAGTATAGGGTAGAAAATAAGCCACAAAGCCCGGGTAGACTCGAGGCAGGGCACTCATTACTGCCCATTTCATTATTACACTGACTAAATATGACATCGACACCTCTTTTCATACAGATTTATCAAGGCCAGGCCGAGCACATTCGAGAAGAATTGCTCAGTGGCTTGCGTGCCAGCAAAGCACACACCTCGCCCAAATACCTGTACGACGAACTGGGTTCGAAACTGTTCGAAGCAATTACCTGCATACCCGAGTACTACCCCACCCGCACCGAAGCGCTGATTTTTGCCAGCCACGGGCACGACATGGCCAGGCAGGTGCCCAAGGGCTCGGTGTTCATCGACCTGGGAGCAGGCAATTGCGAAAAAGCGGCCAGACTTTTTCATGTATTCCACCCGGCACGTTATGTGGCCGTAGACATTTCCGTGGACTTTTTAAAAGGCTCACTGGAATGCCTGCAACGGCAATTTCCTGAACTGGAAATGGCGGGTGTGGGCCTCGATTTCTCCAGCGAACTGAACCTGCCCGCTGGTCTGGCCTTGAACCCCTCGCAACCGCGAATCATGTTTTACCCAGGCTCCAGCATCGGCAACTTCACACCTGAGGAAGCACTGCTGTTTTTAAAACAGGTGCATGCGGTATGTGCAACAGCGCCTGGTGGCGGCCTGTTGATTGGAGTCGACCTGGTGAAAAGCAAAGCGGTTCTTGAGGCCGCCTATGACGACGCATTGGGCGTAACCGCTGCATTCAACCGCAACATGTTGCTGCACTTCAATACGCTGGCTGGCACCAACTTCCAACTGGAAGACTGGAAACACATAGGCCTGTACAACACCGAATTGAACCGCATTGAAATGCACCTGGAAGCACTGCGGGATGTTGTGGTGACCTGGGAAGGCGGTGAACGCCAGTTTGTGGAAGGCGAACGTATTCACACCGAAAATTCTTACAAGTGGACGCTGACCGGGTTCGAAGACTTGCTGAAACGCGCAGGTTTCGGTGCTTGCAAGGCTTACACCGATCCCGAACAGAAGTTTGCGGTGTTTTGGGCAAAGGCTTGAAAGCGGATTAAGCGATAACTTCAACCAATTAACTGCAAATTCACGCAGCAGCAAGTCGCCACAAACTGGTCACTTCCCTCGACCGTGCATCAAACAACGCATCACTGGCATCAAATGCCTTGCCATGTTTGGGCTTTGCATCTGTGCGGCCCAATACTTTCAAGCCCGCCAGCTCAATCCAGCCTAGCAACTCTTCCCGTGTGCGCAACTTTAAATGTTCCGCCAAATCCGACAAGATCAACCAGCCTTCTCCGCCCGCATTCAAATGCGCAGCCAGACCCGCCAGGTAGGCTTTCAACATGCCACTGTTTTCATCATAAATGGCGCGTTCAATCGGTGAAGTGGGCTTGCCCGGCAACCAAGGCGGGTTGCACACAATCAAATCGGCTTTGCTGTCGGGAAACAAGTCAGCCTGTACCACTTTCACCTGCTTGCCCATGCCCAAATTCTGGATATTGAATTGCGCACATTCCAGCGCACGAGGGTCATTGTCGGTGGCAGTGATATTGCTCAACCAGCGTTGGGCCAGCACTGCGGCCAACACGCCCGTGCCAGTGCCCACATCCACTGCCGAGCCATTCACTTCACAGGCTTTTGGCAAGGGTGCTTTCAACACCAAATCAACATATTCGCCACGCACTGGTGAAAACACACCGTAATACGGATGAATGCGGTTACTGGGCGGATCGCCCAGGGCGGGCACATCAACACCTTTTTTGCGCCATTCATGTGCACCCACCACACCCATGATTTCGCGCAGCGAAGTCACAATCATCGGGCCGTCTACGTGTGGCTCTCCCCATGCTTCCGTGCAGGCTGCCAGCACGTCGGGTGCACGGCGCAGTGGAATGCTGTAATCGGCGTTGAACGGAATCAGGATGGAACCCAGAATTCGGGCACGCTGAGCCTGGGCCTGGCGATAAAGGTGAAACTTCTGGGGGTAGTCCACATCGGCCTTGCCTGCTTTCGCGGATTTGCTTTTCTTGTGCTCTGCGTTTTTGTCTACGCGGCGCACCAAAGCTTGCATCAACTGGCGGGCATTCTGAAAATCGCTTTGCCACAAAAACACATTGCCTTCGCAAGCCAGGCGGTACGCCATGTCGGCGGTCAAAGTATCGTCGGCAAGCATTACTTTGCCCGGCACCGCCAAATTGCGTTCCGACTGCCAGCGCGCGCTGAAGGTTTCCTCGCCTTTGGTCCATTGGATCACGGGGGTTTCTTGGGCTGATTGCATGCGGGTTCTCGCGGTGATTGGCGTGTTGGTTCGTGTAAACTTCTTCTGGGTCGCAGTGTACCACCTTGGGTGGCTGACACTTCGAACCATCCCATACCAAATAGAGTGGCCGCTGTCTTGATTAAACCATCCATCGTCATCGTAAGCCCTGCCCTGGCCGACGCCAACAACGGCAATTGGCAAACAGCGCGCCGCTGGCAACTTTTTTTGTCCGAACACTTCAACGTTCGCATCGTGAAGCACTGGGAGCATTCGGCAACCACAGAGCAGGATGTGGCCATGATCGCCTTGCATGCCCGCCGTTCTGCCGACTCTATTGCTGCATGGGCACAAAGCCGTGGCACCGATGCGCAAGGAAGCCTGGGGCTAATACTGGCGCTGACCGGCACTGACCTGTACCGCGACATTGAAACCGATGAAACCGCACAGAAATCACTTGAATTGGCGCGACATTTGATTGTGTTGCAGGAAAAGGGTGTCGAGAAGCTGAATGAAAACCTGCAGAAGAAGACATCGGTGATTTTTCAATCGACCACTTCGCGCAAAACCCTGAACAAGGCCAAGCGCCGCCTGAAAGTGGTGATGGTGGGGCATTTGCGCGATGAAAAAATGCCACAAACCCTGATGGAAGCGGCGGTGCTGCTGCGTGGCTACCCGGATATTTTCATCGATCACATTGGCGGGCCCTTAGACCCTGAATTGGCACAAGCCGCCGAAGAAACCATGCAAGCCTGCCCCAACTACCGCTGGCTGGGCAACCAGCCCCACGGTGCTACCCGCACGCGCATTCAACGCGCCCATGTGCTGGTGCACGCCAGCAAAATGGAAGGTGGGGCGCATGTGATCATGGAAGCTGTGTGCAGCGGCACGCCAGTGGTCGCCAGCTACATTGACGGCAACATCGGCATGCTGGGTGCGACTTACCCCGGTTACTTCCCCTTGGGCAACTCGCACGCGCTGGCCAATGTGCTAACCCAATTGCAAGAAGACATTGTGAATCCGAAACCCTTGCCACCGGGTAAATCCAGTATGTACACCAAATTGAAAAGCCAATGCGCCGAGCGGGCCAAATTATTTGCCCCGGAAAACGAACAAAACCGCTTAATTGCACTCGTACAACGAGCAGTTCAAAACAACAACGAAGCCAACCCACAAGAAGTACAGCATGCAAACATCTGACCAACCCATTCTTCGTGACATTGTGCTGGTAGGCGGCGGCCACAGCCATGTGGGTGTGCTGCGCATGTTTGGCATGAAGCCTTGGCCCGGTGTGCGCCTCACCCTGATTTGTACCGATATCCACACCCCCTATTCCGGCATGCTGCCCGGCTACATTGCGGGCCACTACAGCTATGACGATGTGCACATTGACCTGGGTCGCCTGTGCGCCTTTGCAGGTGCACGCCTGTTCAAAGATGAAGTGGTGGGCATTGATCGAACCAACCAGAAGGTAATTTGCAAGAATCGCCCGCCAGTGGCTTACGATGCGCTGTCGATCAACATTGGCAGCACACCCCAAGTGCAGCTGGTGCCAGGTGCATTGGAAAACGCAGTGCCAGTCAAGCCGATTGCAAGGTTCAATCAGCGCTGGGTCAGCTTGCTGGAACGAGTAAAAACCCATGCAGGCAAAACCACCATTGCTGTGGTGGGTGGCGGTGCCGGTGGGGTTGAACTGGCGCTGGCCATGCAATTTCGCTTGCGCAATGAATTGACTGCGATGGGGCGCAACCCGGATGAACTGGAATTTCACCTGTTCACTGCAGATTCCGATGTATTGCCCACCCACAACCCCGGCGTGCGTGCAAGGTTCGAGAAAGTATTGAATGAACGTGGTGTGGTGCTTCACCGCGATGCGGAAGTGGTGCAACTGGATGGTCATACCCTGCAAACCAAGCAGGGTGAGCGCTTGCATGCCGACGAAATCATGTGGGTTACGCAAGCAGGCGGTGCCGCATGGCTTGCGAACACCGACCTTGAACTGGATTCCCGTGGCTTCATCAATGTGGGCCCTACCTTACAGACCACGCGAGATCCAAAAATTTTTGCAGCAGGCGACATTGCGAACCTGACCAGCACACCACTGGAAAAAGCCGGCGTGTTTGCGGTGCGCATGGGCAAACCACTGACCAAGAACCTTCACCTGTTTGTTCAGGGCGCCGACCTGCTGGAATACCGTCCACAAAAAACATGGTTGGCCTTGATCAGTACGGGCGACAAGTATGCAGTGGCATCCAAGGGTTCACTGGGCTTCGCAGGCGCATGGGTGTGGCAATGGAAAGACTGGATCGATCGCCGCTTCATGGCGAAATTTAGCGAATTTCCTGAGATGGACCCCAACGCCAAGCCAGCTGGTGGCAGTACACCGAACCTGGCTCTGACTCAGGAAGAAAGCCTGCAAGCCATTTCAGCCATTGCAATGCGCTGTGGCGGCTGCGGTGCCAAAGTGGGTTCCACAGTTTTATCTCGCGCACTCGGTAACCTAAAACCGGTGGATCGCGAAGATGTATTGGTAGGCCTGCACGCCCCCGATGATGCTGCCATTGTGAAAGTGCCCCCCGGCAAAGCCATGGTGCACACAGTCGACTTCTTCCGGGCCTTTGTGGACGACCCCTATATTTTTGGTAAGGTTGCAGCCAACCATGCACTGGGCGATGTGTTTGCCATGGGTGGCGAGGCACAATCGGCCACCGCCGTGGTCACGGTACCGCCGGGGCTGGAGTCGAAAGTTGAAGAGTTGCTGTTTCAAATGATGAGCGGTGCAGTGGAAGTGCTGAATGAAGCAGGCTGTGCACTGGTGGGTGGACACACCGGCGAAGGCCGGGAGTTGGCCTGGGTTTTGCCATCAACGGATTGGTCGATGAAAACCTCGATGGCGTGATGATCAAAGGTGGCATGCGCCCAGGCGATGCGATTTTGCTGACCAAACCCATCGGCACCGGCACGCTGTTCGCCGCCTTGCCCCAGCTGAAAACCAAAGGCCGCTGGATTGATGCTGCGCTGGAATCGATGGTGAAAAGCAATCGATTGGGTGCACAGTGTCTTCGTGAGTACGGATCTAAAGCCTGTACAGATTTGACTGGGTTCGGACTGTTAGGCCATTTGGTGGAAATGACGCGCCCTTCAGAAGTTGACGCAGAGCTTGACTTAAGTGCCCTCCCCTTGCTGGACGGTGCACTTGAAATGGTCAGCGCCGGTATTGTCAGCTCGCTGCAACCAGCCAACGTGCGCTTGCGCCGCGCCATTCGCAATCAGGCTGAGTATGTGAACGACCCGCGCTACCCACTGATATTTGATCCGCAAACTGCGGGGGGTTTGCTGGCCACCGTGCCCGGAGACCAAGCCGAGGCCTGTGTGGCTGCTTTGAAAAAACTGGGGTATGAACACACCGCCATTATTGGCCGCATACTGCCGCAAGGCGAGGCCATTGAACCGATCGTATTGAAAGGTTAAGGACGCACGCGCATGCCACAAGCTGTTCAACAACACTGGAGGAAAACTGCATTGCTGCTGGTCGCAGCCGTTTTTGCTTTTGGTGTGGTGGAATGCCGATGTATCGCTTCAAGACATGTTGGCTGCGCAACGCGAATTGGCCATGCACTTTGTGGACAACCCAACGCTGGTCACCTTGATTTACTTCGCTGTGTTTGTACTGCTAACAGCCCTTTGCCTGCCCGGTGCAGGCGTGTTGATGCTGGTGGGTGGCGGATGCATGGGTTTTGGTTTGTGCATGGCGGTGTCCACCGCAGCATCTGCTCTGGGTGCCTTGCTCACCATGCTGTTTGCACGGCACTACTTTCGATCATCAGTTGAAAGCCGGTTTTCCAACAAGCTGAATGACATCAACACAGGAATTGAGAAAAACGAAGTGGCTTACTTGCTGAGCCTTCGACTCGCACCCATCATTCCCTTCGTTGCATTCAATCTGCTGGCAGGCCTTACGCGAGTGAAGCCGTGGACCTTCCTGTGGACCAGCTTCATCGGCATGCTGCCCGGCACCATGCTGTATGTGAATGCGGGCAATGAGCTGGCCAAGGTGAACAGGCTGGAAGAATTAATTTCACTGGAAGTGGTCATTTCTCTGGCTGCACTGGCTTTGGTGCCTTTCCTCATTCAGTGGGGAACGCGGCAATTTCAGCTGCGCAAGGCGGCTTGAGCCCTGCTCGGCGCGCCGAGGCCAACGGTCGCGCCCTGGCGCGAAAGCCAAGACCCGACCGTGACTTTTGGAGGGCTTGGCTTAGTGCAGGCTCAAGCTGACAAGCC
>JAHJCM010000103.1 GCA_018812945.1 Gammaproteobacteria bacterium
ATTTTGTCTTGAAGGCGTACGTTCAACACCTTCATGGCTTTGGCCTTGTTTTTGTGTTGGCTGCGTTCGTCCTGGCATTCAACCACCAGGCCTGTGGGCAAGTGGGTAATGCGCACGGCGGAATCGGTTTTGTTGATGTGCTGACCACCCGCACCACTGGCGCGGTAGGTGTCGATTCGCAAATCAGCGGGGTTGATTTCAATGACTTCAGCTTCGTCGGGTTCGGCCATCACCGCCACAGTGCAGGCCGAAGTGTGAATGCGGCCCTGGCTTTCGGTGGCGGGCACGCGCTGAACACGGTGGCCGCCTGATTCAAACTTCAGGTGCTTATATACATTGTCACCGGCAAGGCGAATGATCACTTCTTTGTAGCCACCCAGTTCCGATTCACTAGCGCTCATGACTTCAATTTGCCAACCCTGGCGTTCGGCGTAGCGGGTGTACATACGAAACAGGTCGCCCGCGAACAATGCAGATTCATCGCCGCCGGTACCAGCGCGAATTTCAAGCATGGCGTTGCGGTGATCATTGGGGTCTTTGGGCAGCAGCAGGCGTTGAAGGTCGGCTTCGAGTTGCGCAAGTTTCGCTTCGTTTTGCGCAATTTCTTCGCGGGCCATCTCGCGCATGTCCGGGTCGGAAAGCCATTCCCGCGCGGTATTCAAGTCGGCTTCAATACTTTGATATTGCGCAAAGCGTTCGGTCGCGGGCAGCAATTCAGAGCGTTCACGCGTGATGGCCTTGAACTGCGCCATGTCGTTGGCGGCGTTTTGGGACGACAAGAATTCTTCAAGGTCGGCAAGGCGCTCGGCAAGGCGCGTTAGCCGGTTCCGCATGCTGTCTTTCATCTATTTGTCGGTGTTTTTAATGTTGAATAGCTGAGGTAGCCACTTTAACAGGGCTTCCCGTTCGGCCGGGCTTGCGTGGTGAAGCGCTTGCATGGGGCCGTGCATGAATTTTGCGCTCATGCGGTGGGCCATCAGCTGCAGTACGTCGTCGGCGGGTGTGCCTTTGGCCAGTTGCTTGCGGGCGTGATCAAGTTCAAGCTGGGCAATGTCGTCGGCTTTCTGGTGAATTTCCTGAATGGTGGGGACCAGTGAGCGTTCGCTCATCCAGCGCATGAAGCCTTGTACTTGCGATTCAATAATGGCCTCGGCTTGTTCCACGGCGGCGGCGCGTTGCTCACGGCCTTCCTGCACAATTTGGCTAAGGTCATCAACCGAATACAGGAATACGTCGTCGAGCTTGCTGACTTGCGCTTCGATGTCGCGGGGTACCGCAAGGTCGAGCATGAAAATGGGTTCATGCTTGCGCTTTTTGCACGCCGCTTCAACCATGCCCAAGCCAATGATCGGTAGGGTGCTCGCGGTGCATGAAATTACAATGTCGGATTTTGCGAGTTGCTCGGGCACCTGCGCCAGGCCGATGACGCTGGCGCCATGGGTTTGAGCCAATTGGTTGGCGCGATCTGCGCTGCGGTTGGCAATGGTGATGCTTTTCGGGTTTTGTGCAGCGAAGTGCGTGGCGCACAGCTGAATCATTTCGCCCGCACCGATAAACAGTACATGGCGCTTGCTGAGGTCTCCAAAAATTCGGCTGGCCAGTTTCACGGCGGCTGACGCCATTGAAACTGAG
The DNA here is from genome assembly GCA_018812945.1 of Gammaproteobacteria bacterium. Classification (GTDB taxonomy): domain Bacteria; phylum Pseudomonadota; class Gammaproteobacteria; order Burkholderiales; family Burkholderiaceae_B; genus Limnobacter. The sequence continues at coordinate 1,633 of JAHJCM010000103.1, forward strand.
TGGGCGCCGATTTCTGTATGTGAGCGCACTTCCTTGGCGACCGAGAAGGTGCGCTGAAACAGCTGATGCAACATTTGACCCAGCGTACCTGCTTCTTCAGCAGTGCGGGCGGCTTGCTTCATTTGGCCCAAAATTTGTGCTTCGCCCAGCACCATGGAATCCAGCCCGCTGGCCACGCGGAATGCATGGCGTACCACTTCCTGTTGGGGAAGAATGTACAGGTGGGGGCCTAGTTCGGTGGTTGGAATGTTGCGGTTGACTGCCAGCCATTCAAGCAAGTCGGTTTTGAGCTGCTCAATATTGCTGGCTGCGCAATATACTTCTGTGCGGTTGCAGGTTGAGAGAATAGCCGCTTCAGGGGCTTGTACGCGTTGCGCCAGCGCACGCAGGGCCTCTTGCAATTGCTCGGCCGGAAACGCCAAACGCTCGCGAAGTGCGAGCGGTGCGGATTGATAATTCAGGCCGACTGCGAAAAGCTCCATAATACCTACTGGGCGGAAAACCCTTCATTATAACCCGCTATGGCAGATACGCCCTCAATCGTTCTCGGCGAGTTGGCGTTTGATTTTTGCCAGATCTGTGGATTTGCCTTCATGGTCCACCTGTTCCAGTTTGTAACCAAAGCCATACACAGGGGTTAAACGGAAGCCTTGCTCGGGCCGCAAAGCCAGCTTGGAGCGCACGCGGGAGATGTGGGTGTCCATGGTTCGCGAGGGCAGATCGGTGTCGCGTCCCCACACGCTTTCCTGAATGTGTGATCGTGACAGTGGCTTGCCCAGGTTGCGAAACAGCAAAAGAGCCAAATCAAATTCTTTCTGGGTCATGACCACGCGTTTGGTGTGTCGCACGATGGTCGAGAATTTTGGATGAAATTCCAGGTCCGAGATTTCAAATACTTCCGGCGCGGTTAACTCAGGATAAGCGCGACGCAGCAGGGCATTGACCCGGGCGATTAGTTCGCCACGACGTATGGGTTTGATCATGTAGTCGTCAGCACCGGCATTCAGCGCTTCGACAATGTTTTCTTCGTCGGTTTTTGAAGTGATGAACAACACTGGCACTTTGATGTGTAGGGTTTCACGAATCCAGTGCATGACCTTGGGGCCAGAGCTGTCGGGCAACACCCAATCGAGCAGTACCAAATCAAAGCTGTCGCGGTACAGGGCGGTTTGAAAGCTTTTGAATGTGGCAAAGCAATGGCATTTGTGGTTGACCGATTCAAGCACCCAGCGCAGCATTTCGCTTTGTGTCAGGTCGTCTTCAAGAATGGCGATGCGCATGTGTGTGGCTCCTGTTTCGGAATTTTTGTTACCACAATGTTAATTTGTGTGTTGACAGTTTAATCCTTTAAACAGGGCAGGAAACACAATGTTGCTTTTTTGTTAAATTGAGGTGTTGTTCAATTTATCAATCATGGGGCTTGGTTGCTTTCCTGCTCCAGTTTCATGGCATGTGTGGCGTGCGCGCCTGCAAAGATCACAGCCACAATGCGAAGCGCTTTGTCGTAAATGGCCTGCCGCTGATCGGGTTTCTCGACGTACTCTACCGCCATGAAGAGCACATTTTGGGCAAGTACTTCCAGCACCTCGATCATTTCCTCTTTGGGCAAACCGGGCAGCAGGGCGGCAATGCGGTTGTCTCTGCAAATGTCTTCACTGATCGCCCGAATGGTTTTTTTCAGACCGTCGCGCATGCGTTCCAAGGCACCGAAAGCCTCGGAGGCACCCACCACGACTGGTTTTGGATTCTCGGCCGCCCAGTCAAAAAACCGTTTGACGAGCATGGGGCGAATGTCGAGGTCGGCCTCTTTGGCGGTACTGATTCGAACCTCGGTGAAGGCGTCGAGCACTGCTTTTTCTACTTCGAGAATAACGGCGGTGCCAAGGTCAGCCAGGTCTTCAAAGTGCCTGTAAAACGCAGGCGCAGAGAGTTTCGCCTCGCGCGTGATTTCGCGAATGCCGAGGCTGGAGAAACTTCGCCGGTGATAGCTCAGGTTCAGTGCAGCTTCAATAAGCCGGGTGCGGCCGTGGATGGTTGATGCGTTGGTGGTCATAAGCGATCGATTATAGCGAAAACCCGAACATCTGTTATGAATCCTTGATTTGGAAGTTTTATCCAAATTTAGGGCGATGGGTATTGACGAGTATGTTTACAATCGTTAACATGATTTTCATCGGGATAGACCTTGCCCCTCCAATAACAATTATTGGGCATTCATCAACGGGAGACCACCTATGTTGCATTACCTTAAATTCACCACTTTTCCGTTGATTGCGATTGGCGTGATGCACGCCATGATGCAGGGCGGGGCGTGGATGTACACCGGCATTGCTGCCTTGGTGCTTGTTGTGGCTTTAGGTGATGTTTTGCTGCCAGATGACCGCAGTGAGCCCCGCATGGAAGGCGAGTTTTTTTTGAATCTGATGTTGTGGCTGACGTTACCAATTTTGATGTGGGTAACACTTTGCTTTACCTGGGCGGTGGCCCCTGTGGATGTTTTGGGCATTGATGCTTTCATGTTGAATACATTTGGCTATGACCGCCTTCAGTTGCAAGCGGATACCACCTGGTACCAATGGTTTGTGGGTGCTGTAGCCGGTGCGTTTTTGTTTGGTGCTGGTGGCACCAACGTGGGCCATGAACTGACCCACCGCACCTACAGCATGCGCGACATGATTTTGGGTCGCTGGATGCTGGCGTTTACCTGCGATGCTTCCTTTGCGATTGAGCATGTGTATGGTCACCACAAAAACCTGGGCACCCCCGCAGACCCTGCCACGGCACAGCGCGGCGAGAATGTTTACGGCTTTGTGTTGAAAAGCACGATTGGTGGTTACAAGTCGGCCTGGAAGCTGGAGAAACAGCGCTTGGCCAAGTTTAACCAGTCAGTTTGGAACCCGATTCACAGTCGCATGATGCGTGGCAATTTGATGAGCTTGAGTTTGTTTGTTGCCTCGTACTACATCGGTGGCTGGGCTGGTGTGGTGATGTTCTGGATCATGAGTGCGGGCGGTAAAACCTTGCTTGAAATCGTGAACTACATGGAGCATTACGGCATTGTTCGTCGTCCGGAAGACAAGGTGGAGCCTCGCCACAGCTGGAACACCAACGCCTCGGTGTCGACCGCCTTGCTGTACGCGCTGACCCGTCATTCACACCACCATGCCGAGGCCGACCAGGAATACTGGAACCTGCGCAGTTACCGGCATGCACCCATGTTGCCCACCGGATACCTGGGCACCATTTTGTTGGCCTTGGTGCCGCCGCTTTACAAGAAGGTGATGACGCCTTTGTTGAACCATTGGGATGAAACCTTTGCCACGCCGGAAGAAAAAAAACTGGCGATTGAGGCCAGTGTGAAAAGCGGAATGAAAGGCTTGAAATCGGCCCAGCTGGCGCAACAGGCCAGCCAACAATTGAATCGCGCTGCTGCGTAAAAGGAGAGAATCATGAAATTGCTTGAATGGTTCGGATTGCAGGGTGGTGTAGCGGCGGGCAAGAAAGGCAAAGTGACCCACAAGGTAAGTGTGGCCCCAGGTGGGCAAAGCTTTGAGGTGGAAAAAGGCCGCAAGGTGATTTTGAATTCGGCCTTGTCTGCTGGTTTGGGGTTTCCCCACAATTGCAGAGTGGGTAGTTGCACCCAATGCAAGTGCAAACTGAAAAGTGGCAAAGTGCGCGAACTGACCGATTCCAGTTATGTATTGAGTGCTGAGGATTTGAAGGCCGGGATGATTTTGGCCTGTCAGTCGATTCCAGAAACAGACCTTGAAATTGAAGTGGAGTTGACCTCGGGCGGCGACCGTTTGGTTGAGACTCGCGGCACGATTGTGGGCCAAAAAGACTTGACCCATGACATTGTGGAATTGCGGGTTGCGCTGGATGACCCCATGCCCTTCAAGGCAGGGCAATACGCTGAAATTCGACTTGAGGAATTTAGTTTGTCGCGCAACTACAGTTTTGCCATGGCACCGAAGGGCCAAGAGGCCAAGGAGTTGGTCTTCCATGTGCGAAAAGTACCTGGTGGCAAGTTCACCGAATGGCTGTTTGCTGCCAACCGGCAAGAAACGCGGCTGAGCATGAGCGGGCCGTTTGGTGATTTCTACTTGCGCCCGGCCGAGGGTGAAAAGCCTGCACCGATTGTGTGTGTGGCGGGTGGCAGTGGCATGGCACCTATTTTGAGTTTGCTGGAGCAGGCCAAGTGGGCGGGTGAAACGCGCGATGCGGTTTATCTGTTCGGTGCACGTACCCAGCGCGACCTGTATGCCGGGGAAGAGATTGGTCGAATTCAGCAAGGCTGGCGAGGTTCACTGAACTTCAAGCAGGTTTTGTCGGAAGAGCCCGCCAATTCTAGCTGGAACGGTGCGCGGGGCTATGTCACGGACGAACTGGACAAGCTTGAATTGGATTGGCCGCAGGTTCAGGCTTACTTGTGCGGACCGCCTGCGATGATTGATGCAGCAATTGCCAAGTTTTCGAAGTTGGGCGTGAAGGCTGAGAACATTCGTTACGACAAATTCGAATGAGTGGCACAGGTTATTGGTAATTCGCTTGGATTGAATAAAAAAAGGCCACCATCTGTGGCCTTTTTTATGTCAGAAACCCTCACTCAGACTGGTAAGTTGCCTGTAACGGCGTCCAGTGGCAAGGCATCTGCGGGGTTGGGGGCGGAGCCGATGGGTAGAGATCCCAGGGCATCAAACAAGGGATCGGAAATCACCGACAAGGGGGTATCTCCGAGTGCATCGGCCAAGGGGTCGAGTACAGCATCCAGCGGCGTGCCAGTGGTTCCCTCATCGACAGGATCCGTGGGTTCCTCCGGTTCCTCAGGATTGTCGACAGGATCTTCCGGATTCTCTGGATCTTCTGGGTCTTCGCTTTCGTCAGGATTCTCGGGATCGTCGACGGGTTCTGTTGTTTCATCGCCATTGTCCACGCGCACATCGGTAAAGGCAGAGCCTCCTGCGTTGGTGTCATCGCCAGACGAGGCGGCAAGTGCTGCAACACCCACGCCGCCACCGATCGCTGTGGCAATTCCGCTGGCACCACCCGCAGTACCAGCTGAAAGCAGACCTGCACCAACCAATCCGCTAAAGCCTGTGCCGGCATCGGCGAGTAAAACAGCACCATCAGTTCCCTCACTAACTGCGAAAAGCTCGACGCCGTCTGTGAACGAGGTCACCTCAATCATGCCGCCTTCAGCAGTGGAGTTTGTGGCGATTTGTGCGGCTGATTCCGGCGCCAAGGTCACCAATGAGTCGGCTTGGCCGGCGGCCTGCCCTGGTAGTTCAATGTCCACGGCGACAAGATCTTTGTTCTGTAAAACATCGCCGGCCAAAATTGCATCGCCTTGACGCAAGGTGAGTTGCTCGCCTTGGCGCTGAACCAGTAGCTTGTCTGTTTTTGAGGCAATGGTGCCGATTTGGGGTGCCGTGCTCATAAGGTGGTGTCCGTTGAGTTGTCGGTAAAGTTATTATTTTTACTGCACTGAACCTGGATTTGGATTCAAATAAAAAACCCCTCCGAAGAGGGGTTTTTCTAGGGCTGTCTGCAGATTATGCAGTGGGCAGACCAGGGATGGTTGGCAGATCGTCTGCACCGGGCAGTGAGCCCAGTGGAGAGCCTGTGCCACCCAACAGATCTGTCAGTGCAGTAGGATCTGTCGGGATTGGCAGACCTGCGTCACCGCCCGGGATTCCACCAGCCAGCAGGCTGTCCAGTGCCGTAGCGCCAGTGATGATGCCGTCTTCAATTGGTTGACCAATCGTTGGGATCATCTCGATTGGAGCTGCATCCACGAACTGCTGGGCTGCGCTTTCAATCGGACCCGCTTCTGGATTAGGTGCAGGTGTCTCGCCACCAGTGTCACCGCCGGGCAGGCCTGGGAGTTCTGGCAATCCACCTTCAGCCAAATCAGCCAATGGAGCCAGTGCTGCGTCCAGAGGTGTGCCTGTTGGGCCTTCACCTGGTTCACCTTCGTCACCGCCGGGCAGGCCGGGGATTGCAGGTGCGCCAGGAATGCCGCCAGCCAGCAGGCTGTCCAGTGCCGCAGCACCAGTGATGATGCCGTCTTCAATTGGCTGACCAATCGTTGGGATCATTTCGATCGGAGCCACATCCACAAACTGCTGGGCTGCGCTTTCAATCGGTCCCGCTTCTGGGTTAGGTGCAGGTGTTTCGCCACCAGTGTCACCGCCGGGCACGCCTGGTAGTTCTGGCAAGCCACCTTCAGCCAAACCAGCCAATGGAGCCAATACTGCGTCCAGAGGTGTTCCGGTTGGGCCTTCGCCTGGTTCACCTTCGTCACCACCAGGCAAGCCTGGGAGTGCAGGTGCACCTGGGATGCCACCAGCCAGCAGGCTGTCCAGTGCCGCAGCGCCAGTGATGATACCGTCTTCAATTGGTTGACCAATCGTTGGGATCATCTCGATTGGAGCTGCATCCACGAACTGCTGGGCTGCGCTTTCAATCGGACCGGCTTCTGGATTAGGTGCTGGTGTCTCGCCACCGGTGTCACCGCCAGGCAGACCTGGAAGTTCTGGCAAGCCACCTTCAGCCAAACCAGCCAATGGAGCCAATACTGCGTCCAGAGGTGTTCCG
>JAHJCM010000010.1 GCA_018812945.1 Gammaproteobacteria bacterium
CTTCACTGGCTTTTTCAGGCACCACAGCTGCTCGAATGGCACCCTCGGCTTTCAAACGGTTTCTTAGAAGTGCCAGCAAGGCTGCATTTTCAGAAAACTGTTCGGCCAAAATGTCGCGGGCACCATCCAGTGCTGCTTTGGTGTCGTTGATTTGGTGTTCTGTGTTCAGGTAAGCCGCAGCCAGTGTTTCAGGCACGGCTTGTTTGTTCTGAAGAATTTCATCTGCCAGTGGTTGCAGGCCTGCCTCACGCGCTATTTGTGCGCGTGTGCGGCGCTTGGGTTTGTAGGGCAGGTAAAGGTCTTCCAGTGTTTGTTTGTTCTCCGCCTTTTCAATCGCTGCTTTCAGTTCAGGGGTCAACTTGCCCTGGCTTTCAATCGATTCAAGAATACTGCTGCGCCTGTCTTCCAGTTCGCGCAAATACACCAGGCGCTCTTGAAGGTCACGAAGCACCGCATCGTCCAACCCACCTGTGGCCTCTTTGCGGTAACGGGCGATGAAGGGCACTGTGGCACCTTCGTCCAACAAATCGACTGCTGCCTTGATTTGTGATTGTGCGGCACCCAATTCTTGAGCCAACTGGGCGATAATTCGATTTTGAACAAGCGACATGGATTCTGATCTATGAGTTTTCAAAGTAAGCAGGGCATTGTGCCACAGCTTCGGAAGTCGATCGGGGTGAGGGTGCAGCGCCTGTTCACCCTCATCCTGCCGGTTTCAGCCCTGGTACTGGCTGCCTGTAGTACTGTTCAACTGCAGGCCGCTAAACCCCTGGCGCCAAACACGCTTGAGCAGGCTCGTGCCTATGTGGCTGAGCGAGAAAAACAACTTGAGTTTCTCGAGTATGAATTGAACGAGCAGTCGCGGGCTTGTTACAACAAGTTTTTCGTGTCCAGTTGTCTGGATGATGTACGTTTGCAAGGTGCACAAATTCGCCGTGCACACCTGGAAGTTCAAGGCAAGGCAGACGACATGATTCGCCTGGACGAGTATGCGAATCGGCGAGCCCGAACGCCTAACTGAAGCGCCTAACGAAAGCGAGCTGCAGAACGGGTGATCCACTTCGGGTAGATTGTTTCCAGCCTTGGTTCACTTGCGGCTACAATGTTGTCAACACCGAGCTGGTTCAACCTGAATGCCCATGGTCCATACTGAAGACATCGAATCGATCAAGCGACGAATTGTAGAATTGCAGGTTGAACACCGCGATCTGGATCAGATCATCGCCATGTTGACTGCACAAACTGGTTTTGATCAGTTGCAGGTTCGCAGATTGAAAAAGCGCAAGTTGCAGATCAAAGACTCGATTACGCTGTTGCAAATTCAGCTTGAACCCGACATTCCTGCCTAACTCTTTCACGCCAAAATTTACCCATACCCCGCATGTTTGATTTCTCAGAACCCTTGAATGAGGCCTTTGCCCCTGGTGGTGCTTTGGCCCGCCGACTACCCAGGTTCAGCGCGCGCGAATCGCAAATTGAAATGGCACAGGCGGTTGGTAATGCGATTGAAACTCAAAGTGCTTTGGTTGTTGAGGCGGGTACCGGCACGGGAAAAACTTTTGCGTATGTGGTGCCTGCGTTGCTTTCAGGGCGAAGGGTTTTGTTGTCTACAGCCACCAAAACTTTGCAGGATCAACTTTTTAACAAAGACCTGCCGCTGGTTCGCGAGGCCTTGGGTGTGCCTGTCAATGTGGCGTTGTTGAAAGGTCGCCAAAATTATGTGTGCCATTTTCACTTGGAGCGTGCGCTCAAAGAGGCACGTTTGCCCTCGCCCCGTGAAGTGGATCATCTCCAAAAAGTAAAAATATTTGCTGGCCGCACCCAAACTGGCGACCGGGCTGATTGCGCCGGTGTACCCGAAGATTCAGCCGTGTGGAGCTGGGTCACTTCCAACAAAGACAACTGCCTGGGCGGCGAATGCCCCAACGCGTCTGAATGCTTTGTGAACAAAGCCCGCCGCGATGCGCTTGATGCCGAGGTGGTTGTGGTGAATCATCACTTGTTCTTGGCCGATCTTGCTCTGAAGGAAGAAGGAATCGCAGAGTTGCTTCCGGCTTGCGATGTGATCGTTTTCGATGAAGCGCACCAGTTGCCCGACATTGCAACCAGCTTGCTAGGGCAGGCCATATCGACGGCTCAGTGTCAGGAGTTTTTGCGTGACGTGCTGATTGAGGGTCGAACTTCCAGCGCAGATGCCGGCGATTGGGATGCCGTGCTTCGCCCAATGGAATTGGCGCTCAAGGAAATTCGACGCATTGTAGGCACCGAAATTGATTCCGCTCGTTTTACGCATGCCCAGTTTTTGGCCTTGAATGGCGTTGCCGCGGTTTGCGCAGACTTCGAAAACCGCCTGGAAGGCTTGATAGAAATGATCAGCCCCCTGTCGGTTCGCAATGAATCGTGGGTGAAGCTAATGGGGCGCGCGAGTGAGTTGTGCCTGCGCTGGCAAGACTGGTTTTCTCCGGCCACGGCGCAAGCCGATGAACAGTCGGTGCGTTGGGTGAGTGTCTCGACCAACGTAGTGCAATTCTGTGATTCGCCGCTGGATGTGTCGAATGCATTTGCCAAGCTTTACGCAGAGCAACCCAAGGCGTGGGTTTTTACCAGTGCAACCTTGAGTATTAAAGAAAGCTTGCAGCACTTTACCTTACAGGTGGGGCTCGATGATTGCCAGCAGTTGCTGTTGCCTAGCCCATTCGATTATGAATCGCAAGCGCTGCTGTGTGTGCCCGACAATTTGCCTTTTCCCAATGAACCACAATTCAGCAAAAAACTGTGTGATGCGGTGTGGCCGCTGTTACAAGCCAGTCAGGGCGGTGTATTTTTCCTGTGTACCAGCCACCGTGCCGTGAAGCAGGTTGGCGAGTACCTGCGAGAGCGTATTGAGAAAGACGAACTGGATTGGAGTTTGTTGGTGCAGGGCGAGGCCTCCAGGGCTGAATTGCTGGATCAGTTCAGGGTATTGAACAACCCGGTTTTGGTGGGTGCAGCCAGTTTTTGGGAAGGTGTGGATATTCGGGGTGATGGGCTGCGCTTGGTTATTATCGACAAGCTGCCGTTTGCGCCACCCGATGACCCGGTTTTTCAAGCCAAAAGCGAGTTGATTAAAAACCGTGGTGGCAATGCGTTCCAGGATTTATCGCTGCCTGATGCCGCGATTGCTTTAAAGCAGGGAGCGGGCCGCCTGATTCGCGATGAAACTGATTGGGGGGTTCTGCTGATTGGTGATCGCCGCCTGGTTGAAAAAGGGTATGGAAAGCTGCTTTGGCGAAGTTTGCCTCCGTTTAAGCGCACCCGAGAATTGGGTGTCGCAATAGAGTTTATGCGGGAGAAGCGTTTGAAATAGTGATTCAAGACAATCATCAGAAACAAAAAAGGATCCTTTGAGGATCCTTTTTTCATTCGACTGCCAAGCAATTTAGTCTTTCCAGACCTGCCACCATTTGGCTTCCGCTTTTTCCTTCTCGGGAAGATCCATATTCCAGTAAGGACTGTCCTTGAAGTTCAGGTTGATTACACGTTTGGTGTCAGCTGCCAGGGCAGTCATATTCAGCTTCTCATAGCTGCGCAGGCTGATAAACAGTGCTTCTTCAATCGACGGGGTTTGTTCGAACCGACGCACTACTTCTTGAGCGCGGTTCACTGCTGCCAGGTACGCACCACGCTTGTAGTAGTAACGGGCCACATGCAATTCGTTCTGCGCAAGTGCATTCACCAGGTATTGCAAGCGCGATTTGCTGTCTTCGTAGTATTTGCTGTTAGGAAAGCGGCTGACCACTTCCTTGAAAGCATCAAATGCAGCGCGGGTGCCTTTGGGGTCACGGGCGCTTTGATCTTCACCCGACAACAATGCAAAAATGCCTTTGTCTTCGTTGAAACTGATCAAACCGCGCAAGTAGTACACGTAATCGAGATTCTGGTGGTTTGGGTACAGCTTGATGAAGCGATCCGTTGCCGCCAATGCCTGGGCGTTGTCACCCGCCTTGTAGTAAGCAAACGCCGTATCAATTTGCGCCTGCTGTGCAAAACGCCCGTATGGGTAGCGTGCTTCCAGCTTTTCAAGCAATTCAATACCGCGCTCGTAATTGCCAACGTCGATTTCAGCCTTGGCTTCTTCGTACAGGCGGGCAGGGCTCCAGCCCTCGGTTTCATCGAATTGTTTTGCCGAGCCGCATGCGGCCAGCGCGAAAATCAACGCGGGGATCAGGAATAACTGCGATAATGTGCGCAGCCAAGTGGTGCGCGGGGCCAATGTGGTTTTGTTCATGTGATTTCGAAACCCGAAGTGTCCCTGTTTGATCATCAATGGTTTTCCATTATATCGGGCAAAGCCCGTGCCGCCCACCGGCGGCATACTCAATTGAAAGATTCGATTTTAATTTATGACGTCCCAAATTCAAGCCGACGCGGAAAACGCACAACCCGATCAACCATTACAAGCCAGGGTGCCCATGGAGTTGGGAGGCTCTCGATTGGACAAAGTGATTGCCGAGTTGTTCCCGCAGTACTCGCGTTCCCGCCTGCAGGGCTGGTTGAAAGAGGAACGGGTACTGGTCAACGGCGTGGCCGCAGCCAAGGGCAATCAGAAAGTACAGGGCATGGACCGGATTGAGTTGAGCCCTGGGGTTTTGGCCCACATGCAGGCTTTGATACCCGAGGACATGAACCTGGACATTGTGGCCCGCACCAATGAATACACGGTGGTCAACAAACAGGCCGGTCTGGTGGTTCATCCCGCACCTGGGCACTGGACCGGTACTTTGATGAATGGTCTGTATCATCTGGACCCGGGTTTGATCCATGTGCCCCGTGCCGGGATTGTGCACCGCCTGGACGCAGACACCACCGGTTTGATGGTCGTGGCCCGCACCGCGGAAACTCAGGTAAAACTGGTTCAAATGTTGCAAGCCCGCATTGTAAAGCGGGTTTACCTGGCCATGGTGTGGGGCCGAATTGCGAACCCTTTGACTGTGAATAATCCCCTGGGCCGCGACCCGCGCAATCGCCTGCGGATGGCGGTGGTCGATCATGGCAAGCCCGCGGTAACCCACTTTACCCCGGTTGCTTTTGGTGAGCTTCTTGAAGTGCCTGTCACCTTGATGGTGTGCCGTCTTGAAACCGGGCGTACCCATCAAATTCGTGTGCATGCCCAGCATGCCGGTTTTGCTTTGGTGGCCGACCCGGTTTACAAAATAAAAGGGGCTGGCAGTCACTCTGCCTTGCGACTTTCCTCGATTGAACTGCCCAATGGCGAGAAGTTCGAGCGCCAAGCCCTGCATGCCACACACCTGAGCTTCCCCGATCCGGCTTATTTTCATGTGCAAGGAGCTGATGAGGCGGCTGAGGATTGGGACGAAAGCCTGAGTAATCATGAATGGCCAGAGTATGTCGCAAAGGCCCCCGAGGATTTGCGCTTGTTGGGTGAAATGGCCGGCATCGATTTCCACAGTGACGATGTTGAAGAGGCGGTATTGGAGGAAGCTCACCAACACAAGGCCTCGGTGCTGGTGCGTTTTGATGATGACGATGACCTTGAAGAAATTGAATAAAGAAATTCCTGTCTCCCAGCTTGGCCCAGATTGGGAGGGTGTCAAGGTACTGGTGACAGAAACCGGATTTGA
>JAHJCM010000104.1 GCA_018812945.1 Gammaproteobacteria bacterium
GAGTGTCCATATCAACAAAAGAAGGGCTTCTGTTTGGCACCCATAAGCGCTTTCTGTAAACTAAGCGTGACGAGCCAAAAGCTCTGACATTTAATAATATCAACACAGTCTGGAGCTGTTATGAGTAACAAAGGGCAACTACTACAAGACCCCTTCCTCAATTTGCTGCGCAAAGAGCATGTACCCGTGTCCATTTACCTGGTCAACGGCATCAAGCTTCAAGGCCAAATCGAGTCTTTCGATCAATACGTGGTTCTGCTGCGTAATACCGTAACCCAAATGGTCTACAAGCACGCAATTTCAACTGTTGTGCCCGGCCGTTCAGTGACATTCACCCCCGAGGTGAAGGAGTAAGCTTATCTTCACTTGCCAATTTTTCCGCGGTTTGAAATGACGCGTAGTTCCCTGGTTGCACTTGACCTAGGTCAACACGAGTTCCGCGAAAGTGTCGATGAGCTTGCCCTACTGGCCACCTCTGCGGGTGCAGAGGTGATCGGCGTTTTCGTGTCCAAACGGCGTTCCCCTGACTCAGCCACATTCATTGGCTCGGGTAAGGTGCAGGAAATTCTGGCGCATTGCGACGCCGAAGAAGTCGAGCTTGTTATTTTCAATCACAGCCTGAGTCCTGCTCAACAGCGAAATCTTGAAAATGCGCTTGGGCGTCGTGTAATAGACCGCACTGGTCTGATTCTCGATATTTTCGCCATTCGGGCACGCAGTTTTGAGGGCAAATTGCAGGTTGAATTGGCCCAGCTTCAGTACATGGCCTCGCGCTTGGTGCGTGGCAACGCGAATTTGTATGGCCAGCAGGGCGGTATCGGCATGCGCGGTCCGGGTGAAACCCAGCTTGAAACAGACCGCCGCCTGATCGGCGTGAAGGTCAAGCAACTGAAGACCAGGCTCGAGAAGCTTCAGAAGCAGCGCCAAACCCAGCGCCGTCAACGCGAGCGGCGCGGGCAGTTCACGGTTGCGATCGTGGGTTACACCAATGCCGGCAAAAGCACTTTGTTCAATGCGATTGCAAGCGACAAAGCGTATGCCGCCGACCAGCTATTTGCCACCCTGGATACCACCACGCGGCGCGTGTGGCTTGCGCCCAAGGTGGACATGGCCTTGTCGGATACCGTTGGTTTTATTCGCGATTTGTCACATTCCTTGGTTGACGCCTTCAAGGCGACCCTGGAAAGTGCGGTGCATGCTGATTTATTGTTGCACGTTGTCGATGTGAGCTCGCCGGTTCGGCACAGTCAAATCGACGAGGTCAACAAAGTGTTGCAAGAGATTGAAGCGGGGGATGTTCCACAGGTGATCATCTGGAACAAAATAGACGCCTGCGAGCGTTCCGTGGAAGTCGAGCGCGACGGCGATGGTAAGATTTTGTCCGTGGCGGTGAGTGCGCGCTACGGGCTTGGCATTGCAGAGTTGCGTCAATGTCTGACTGAACTTGCTGGCAACTTTTATGCTCAAAGTCGGGGTGCAGACACGCAGTCAGATGAATTGCAGTGGGCCTGAACGTCAACAATTAATTTTTCAGCAGTAGGAACAAGCATGTCAATGAATGATCCGGATTGGGGCAGAAATTCATCGGGTAATCAAAACAACGATGAACCCGCAAAGCCTCAAGATCAAGACAATCGCCGTCCCGGTGGCCGTCAGGATGGTCCTCCCGATCTTGATGAACTATGGCGCGACTTCAACAGCAGGCTGAATCGCCTGTTCGGCAAGAAGGGCGGCAATGGCGGTGGCCCGCGTGGTCCCCTCGGTGGTGGCGGCAATGGTGGCCCCAGCATGGAAAATGCAGGTCGAGGTTTCACTGCGGTGATCGTAGTCGCCGTACTTGTCTGGTTGGCCAGCGGTTTTTACATCGTTCAGGAAGGTCGTGAAGGCGTGGTATTACAGTTTGGTAAATACCACCACACATCAATGCCCGGCTTCCAATGGCGCCTGCCTTATCCGATCCAGTCGCACGAGGTGGTGAACTCCTCCCAGGTGCGCATTGTTGAAGTGGGTTATCGCAACGACGTGAAAAGCAAGGTACTGCGCGAAGCGCTGATGCTGACTGAAGATGAAAATATCATCGACATTCAGTTTGCGGTTCAATATCGCCTGAAAGATGCGGGTGATTACCTGTTCAACACCATTGATCCCGACGAAACCGTAAAAATGGCTGCTGAAACGGCCATTCGCGAGGTGGTGGGCCGCAGCAAAATGGACTTTGTGCTCTACGAAGGCCGAGAGCAAATCGCCTTGAACACGGCCGAAGTGATGCAGGAAATCCTGGACAAATACGGTACGGGTATTTTGGTATCGAGCGTGACGGTTCAGGGTGTTCAACCCCCGGAACAGGTTCAGGCAGCGTTTGACGATGCCGTGAAGGCGGGTCAGGACCGCGAGCGTTTGAAAAACGACGGTGAGGCTTATGCAAACGACGTGATTCCACGTGCCCGAGGCAATGCAGCCCGCTTGCTGGAAGAGGCCAATGGTTATCGCGAACGCGTGGTTGCCCAGTCCGAGGGCGATTCAGCCCGCTTCAAGGCAATTTTGACCGAATACGAGAAAGCGCCGAAAGTTACACGGGATCGCTTGTATATCGACGCGATGCAGGAAATTTATACCAACGTGACCAAGGTTATTGTTGATTCAAAGGGAAACAGTCAGCTTCTGTACCTGCCACTGGACAAGTTGATTGAAAAAACAGGAGCGTCATCGGGTTCGGAAAGCAGCAGTGCGACATCTGCCGCCGCTGCAGCCAAGGCCGCCGAAACCAGCCCATCTGCACCACGTGCTGCCAATGATGGATTTGACACTAGCATTCGCGATGCCATGCGCAATCGCGACCGGGGAGCTCGTTAATCATGCCTAAGATTTTTGTAGTAGTAGCGGCTGCGTTGATTGGCTTTTTTGTGGCCAATACCTGTCTGTATGTTGTGGATCAGCGCCAATACGCCATCGTGTTTGCATTGGGTCAGGTTGAGGAAGTGCGCCAGGAGCCTGGTTTGTATTTCAAGTTACCCGCACCTTTCCAGAATGTTATTTTTCTGGACAAGCGTATTCAAACCATCGACACACCCGAACCTGAGCGTTTTATTACCTCCGAGAAGAAAAACCTCTTGATCGACTCTTACATCAAGTGGCGTATTGTAGATCCTCGCTTGTATTTTGTTCGTTTGAGTGGTGATTCCCGCTTGGCTCAAAGCCGCATGTCTCAGGTGGTCAAGTCGGCTCTGAACGAGGAAATTACCAAGCGTACCGTGCCGCAAATGGTTTCAGGCGAGCGCACCACGGTCATGAACACAGTGGTGGAAAAGGTCAAGGATGAAGCGGCGGAAATTGGCGTGGAGATTCTGGATGTTCGCTTGAAACGCGTGGATTTGCTGCCTGAAGTCAGTGAGTCCGTGTTCCGCCGTATGGAAGCTGAACGCAAGCGGGTGGCCAACGACCTGCGCGCCACGGGTGCAGCGGAAGCCGAGCAAATTCGTGCGGATGCAGACCGGCAGGTGGTTGTAATTTTGGCTGAAGCCTACAGAGAAGCACAAACTATCAAAGGGGAGGGTGATGCAAAGGCCGGTTCGATTTATAATGGCGCTTTTGGTCGCAATCCCGAGTTCTATTCCTTTTATCGCAGTCTGGATGCCTACAAGAAGTCTTTGACATCCAAGTCTGATGTGATGGTGGTTGATCCGCAGTCTGATTTCTTCAAGTTTTTGCAGAAAACGCAATAACTTGGGCTTTCGTGCGCTTGCGTTGGTTAATCACCCTCGCTTGAAAGGTCTGGCTCTGGGAAAATTGATATGAGCGAGACCTTTTGGCTGGCTTTGGCCCTCGTGTTCATTCTCGAGGGCTTTATGCCTTTTCTGTTTCCAAAACAATGGAAAGAGACCTTTCTCAAGATTGCCTCGCTCACAGAAGGTCAAATACGATTTGTGGGGCTGGTGGCGATTCTCATCGGTATCACGCTTTTTTTGTTGTAAAACACTCGTTTAAGAGTTGGAATAGTCATGTCTGCTTGGCTTTTGCCAGAGTCTGTCGCCGATGTATTGCCTTCCGAGGCCCGGCGAATTGAAGAATTGCGACGGTCCTTGCTGGACCGCTTTCGCGTATACGGCTACGAGTTGGTGATGCCTCCCATGCTGGAGTACACAGAATCACTGCTTGGCAATGCCGATGCATCCCTGAACCTGCAAACTTTCAAGTTACTAGACCAGGCCAGCGGGCGCATGTTGGGCTTGCGGGCTGACACAACACCCCAAGTGGCTCGCATTGATGCCCACATTTTGAACCGGAAGGGCGTAACCCGCCTTTGTTATTGCGGCCCGGTTCTGCACACGCAGGCCTTGGGTTTGCACAACACCCGTGAACCGTTGCAATGTGGCGCCGAGCTTTATGGTTGTGGCGGTATTGAAGCCGATCTTGAAATATTGAATTTGGCTGTAGACACATTGAATTTGTCAGGCTTGAAGGGCTACCGCCTGGCTTTGTCCCATGCAGGCTTGCTGGCTGCTGTGGTGGATGGCGAAGGCCTGACCGACAATTTGATTCGCAGTTTGCACGATTGCCTGGCCCAAAAAGACCGACCCGCTCTGGAGGCCTTGTTGGCTGGCGTTCCTGCTGCTTGCAAGACCAATGTACTGGCTTTGCTGAATTTGTACGGTTCGGTTGGTGGCAGCAATTGTGTATTGAACCGCGCGGCCGAGACTTTGCCGCGCAATCCCAAGGTGGGTGCAGTTTTGAATGAATTGCGCACCCTGATTGCCCGTTTGCAGGAAACCGTGTCAGCAATGCCGGCGCTCATTCTGGATTTGGCAGACTTGGCCAGCTTTGATTATCACAGTGGCCTTATTTTCTCGGCCTATGTGGAAGGCTGCCCCAACGCAGTGTTGCGTGGTGGCCGCTACGACGATGTGGGCGCAGTGTATGGCCGAGCCCGCCCTGCCACTGGTTTTTCGGTGGATTTGCGAGAACTGGTGTCTTTGCAGGCTGTGCATTCCAGGCCTAAAACAGCCATTCGCGCCCCATGGGTATATGACACTGAATTGATGGCCGTGATTCGCGAATTGCGCAGTCAGGGCGAGGTGGTGCTTCAGTCGCTGCCCAATACCGCCCAAGAGGAAGAAGAGTTTGTATGTGATCGGCAGCTTGTACAGGCCAACGCCGTGTGGAAAGTGGTGCCGATTGGCATGAATCAGGAGAAATTGAAATGAGTTTTCGAAATGTGGTTGTAATTGGTACCCAGTGGGGTGACGAAGGCAAGGGCAAGGTGGTGGACTGGTTGACTGACCATGCCCAGGGCGTTGTTCGTTTTCAGGGTGGCCACAATGCGGGCCACACACTGGTGATCGGTGGCAAGAAAACCATTTTGCGCCTGATTCCTTCTGGCATTTTGCGCCCTGAAGTTCAGGTCTACATCGGAAACGGTGTGGTGCTGTCGCCCGAGGCTTTGCTCAGCGAAATTGATGAACTGCAAGCGGGTGGCATTTCAGTTGAAAGTCGCCTGAAAATTAGCGAAACCTGTCCATTGATCCTGGATCACCACATTGCGCTGGACAAAGCCCGCGAAGCAAAGCGCGGCGACGCGAAAATTGGTACCACTGGCCGGGGCATTGGTCCTGCGTATGAAGACAAGGCCGCACGCCGTGCACTGCGAGTTCAGGATCTGTTTCATCCCGAGAAATTCCGCGCCAAGCTGGAAGAGGTGCTGGATTACCACAACTTTGTATTGACCCAGTATTTGGGGGCTGAGCCTGTCGACGCTCAAGTGGTATTCGACAAAGCCATGGCGCTGGCACCCCGAATCAAGAATATGGTGGCTGATGTGCCAACCCTGCTGCAACAGGCCAATGAGGAAGGCAAAAACCTGTTGTTCGAAGGGGCGCAAGGCGCCTTGCTCGACATCGATCATGGTACTTTCCCCTTTGTGACCAGCTCCAACTGCATCGCCGGTGCGGCTTCGCCTGGCGCAGGTGTTGGCCCGCAGCGTTTGCAGTATGTGTTGGGTATTACCAAGGCCTATGCAACACGCGTTGGGTCAGGTCCTTTCCCCACCGAACTGTTTTGCGAGAAGGGCATGTACCTGGCCAAGAAGGGCAATGAGTTTGGTTCTGTAACTGGCCGCCCACGTCGTTGTGGCTGGTTTGATGCTGCGGCTTTACGCCGTACCATTCAGTTGAACGGTGTTTCTGGCCTGTGTATTACCAAGCTTGACGTGCTGGATGGCATGGAAACCATTCAAATGTGCGTGGGCTATGAATTGGCCGACGGCACCACCACCAACATTCTTCCTTTCGGTAGCGACAAAGTGGAAGGCTGCAAGCCTATTTTCGAGACTTTCCCCGGTTGGAAGGGCACAACTTTCGGCGTGAAACAGTTCGATGATTTGCCGGAAGAGGCCAAAACATACTTGAAGCGCATGGAAGCGGTATGCGGTGTGCCTGTGGACATGATTTCAACTGGCCCGGACCGTGACGAAACCATTGTGCTTCGTCACCCCTACAAAGCCTGAATCAGAAGCACTGCCGCGTGAGCGACAAGCTACACATCGATTATGCCCAGTACCACCACCTGATTGATCGGGTGGTGCAAGCCGTTCAAAGCTCGGGCTTTCAGCCTGATTGCGTACTCGGGGTTTCTCGGGGTGGTCTTTTTCTGGCGGACGGTTTGTCCCGTTCCTTGCGCAAGCCCATGGCTGTTATCGCAGCATCGTCTTATCGTGGTTGCGAAGGTACTAGCCAGGGTGAATTGCAGATTTCTGCCAGTATCGCAGCAGTTGGGCCGGTGAGTGGCAAGGTGCTTTTGGTGGATGATCTTGCAGACACTGGGCACACCTTAAAGGCCTTGTGTGAACACCTGTGCGCCATTTGCCCGGATATTACCGAGATGAAAACCGCGGTGGTTTGGGTAAAGCCAGGCTCTGTTTTCAAACCTGATTTTGCTGCGGAATATCTTGAGTCCGATGTCTGGATTGTGCAGCCTTTTGAAACTCGAGATTTTCTCTGAAATTCCCCTGAATATCTTGTATTAACTCCTCTCATAAGTACCTCATTTGTGGCCTAAAAAGGCTTAAAAATCGATGTGTTATCCTATGGATCCATTTACCTGCCAAGGAGACCTCGGGACAATGCCTGTCTTAAAAGAAGTAAACGTGAAAAAATCCCCCTCTTTATTCAAATTTGCACCCGCCTGTGCAGTTGTGCTTTCCCTGTTCAGTAGCCCGGTAATCGCAGCCAATGTGGTGTTGAAAAACGGCGATCGATTGACCGGCGAGATTGTGAAGCTAAGCGACAACATTCTTACCTTCAAGTCCCCCTTGTTCGGAGAAGTTGAACTGCCGTGGAAGCAAGTTCTTGAATTGCAGTCGGATGATGGCGTCACAGTGAAGCTGAAGGATGGAAGCACTGCAAAAGGCAAAGTAACGCTGAGCCAGCAGGGCGAAGTGGTGATTGATCAGGGCCAAATAGGTACCTCTAGGCCACTTCAGCGCGCAGACATTGCAATGTTCAACCCGCCAGTCGTGGATCGCTCTGTGAAGTACAGTGGCAGGGCCAACCTGGGCGGTGTGTTCAATCGCGGCAATTCTGAAGACGATGCCGTGAATTTCGATGCCGAGTTCATTGCCAGAACACCAGAGAACAGGTATACCCTAGCGGCTGAAGTGAACGAGGCCGAGTCGGCAGGAGTGACGACCACCTCAAACCGATATTTGCTGACCCAGTACGATGCATTTTTGAGTGAAAAAGATTACTTGTTTGTGAATGCCAAGGGCGAGCAAGACAAGTTGGCTGATCTGAATTTGAGAACCTCGCTGGGTGCTGGTTATGGTTATCAGTTTTTTGAAACCGAGCGCGCCAAGTTATCGACTGAATATGGTTTGGCTTATATCAACGAAGATTATATTGTTGCGCCAGATGAGTCGTTTCCATCATTGAGTTTGGGGCTGGATTACGAGCGCAAGTTCTGGAACAAACGCTTGGTGTTTTTCAACAACAATGATTTGTCGGTAAGCCTCGAGGACACAGCAGATGCCTTGTTCAAGACCAAAGTGGGTTTGCGTGTTCCGATTGTTGAAAACGTCAACGTGGCCACACAAATCAATGTGGATTACGACAACATGCCGCCACCTGGCGTGAAGAAGACCGACAGCAGTCTGATTTTCAGCGTAGGCTATGGTTTTTAAGTGAAATATCTAGCGAATTTGTGTTGCAAACACCAGTGGCAATGCAAATTCGCAAAGCACTTTGGAAATTCAGAATTAAAGCGGGGAAAGTGCTGTACACTGCGTTGAAACGCATAGGAACAAAGAAAACTGCTGGTGCCCAGGAGAGGACTCGAACCTCCACAGTGTTACCACCACTAGGACCTGAACCTAGCGCGTCTACCAATTCCGCCACCTGGGCACAGGTGCGAGCCGTGAATTCTAATCAAATAAATAAATTTGTCAATGCTTAAAACAGAAATAAAAATTCCCAGTCGTGAAGACATCCTTGCAGTTCTGCGCCAAGCGCAAGCCCCTTTAACCCGCGAACAGGTTTTTGAGCACCTTAAACTCACCGAAGATCAAATCCCCATTATTGAAAAACGACTGAACGCCATGGAGCGTGATGGTCAATTAATGCCCAACCGAAAGGGCATGTTGTTGCTTTCTACCAAACTTGATTTTGTGGCAGGCCGTGTGGCGGGTCACCGTGACGGTTTCGGTTTTCTGGTTCGCGACGATCGCGGGCCCGATGCCTTCCTTTCCCCGCGCGAAATGCAAAAGGTATTGCATGGTGACCGAGTGCTGGTGCGAATTACCGGCACGGACCACCGTGGCAAACCTGAAGGCACAATTGTTGAGGTGACCGAGCGCAAAACCAACCGTTTGGTAGGGCGACTGGTTTCTGAACGTGGCATTTTGCTGGTCATTCCCGAAGACCAACGCATTAAACACGATATTCTCGTGTCGCCCAAAGACGTGGGCAACGCTACGCCAGGCAAAGTGGTGACGGTCGAAATCATCGAGCAGCCCACGCGTCATTCTCAGCCAATCGGCAAAGTGGCCGAGGTTTTGGGCGAGCTGGATGACCCAGGCATGGAAATCGAAATTGCAGTGCGTAAATTCGATGTGCCACATGAATTCAATTTACTCACGATGAATCAGGCCGAAAGTATTCCCAACGAAGTGGAGTACAAAGACCTGAAAGGCCGCGTAGACTTGCGCGATGTGCCCTTTGTAACCATCGATGGTGAAGATGCCCGCGACTTTGATGACGCTGTGTATTGCACGCCATCAAACGACACCAAAGGTGGCTGGCGTTTGCTGGTGGCAATTGCTGATGTTAGCCACTATGTGTTGCCCGGCACGCCCATCGACCAAGAGGCCACCAAGCGTGGCACGTCGGTGTATTTTCCGCGTCGGGTTATTCCGATGTTGCCCGAGAAATTGTCCAACGGCTTGTGTTCGCTGAACCCGGGCGTAGACCGTTTGGTGTTGGTGTGCGACATGATCATTGGGCCCAAGGGTGCGATCAAGGCCTACCAGTTTTACAACGCAGTGATCCATTCTGCAGCCCGCCTGACATACAACCAGGTTTGGGACGCATTGACCGATTCACAAAGCCTGACCGCCAAAGCGATGGGGCATGTGTATGGCGACGTCGAAAATCTGTACACACTGTTCAAGGTCTTGTTTGAGTCGCGCCAGCGCCGCGGTGCCATGGAAATTGACACGGTTGAAACCCAGGTGATGCTCGACCCCGATGGCAAGATTGACAAAATTGTGCCCAAACGCCGCAACGACGCACACCGTTTGATTGAAGAATGCATGTTGGCCGCCAACGTGTGCGCTGCCGATTTCCTGGAGCGCA
>JAHJCM010000105.1 GCA_018812945.1 Gammaproteobacteria bacterium
CAAACCTTCCACTTGCAGGAAGGCGGCAGCTTTTTCATTGGGTATCAGGTCTTTGCTGAATATCTTGTGTTCAGTCGTCATTGTTGTTTACTCCTTGTAGCTGACCAGCTTGGCCATGCGGGCCAGCAGCGTATCGAGCAACATGCCGATCAAACCGATGAACAAAATTGCGCTGATGATGTTGGCAATCGACAGGTTGTTCCATTCGTTCCACACGAAGTAACCGATGCCCGTGCCGCCGACCAGCATTTCAGCCGCCACAATCACCAGCCAGGCAATACCCACGGAAATACGCATGCCTGTCATGATGGTGGGCGCCGCTGCCGGCAAAATCACCTGAAATGCGGTGCGCAGTGAACTGACTTCCAAAGTTTTGGCCACGTTCAACCAGTCGCGCCGAACCCCCGCCACACCAAACGCCGTGTTGACCAACATCGGCCAGATGGAGCAAATGAAAATCACAAAAATGGCCGAGGTGTCGCTGTCTTTGATCGTGTACAAGGCCAGCGGCATCCACGCCAAAGGCGATACCGGCTTCAAAATTTGGATGAAGGGGTCAAGCGCCTTGTACAGCAAAGGCGACATGCCAATAACAAAGCCCAATGGAATCGCCACCAAAGCGGCCAAACCAAAACCCACCAGCACGCGGAAAATGGAATAGCCCAATTGAATGCCGATGCCTTTGTCATTGGTGCCACGGTCGTAAAACGGATCACTGATGTGCCCCCACAACTTCTCACCCACGTCGCCCGGGGTGGGCAATGGGGTTTTGCTGCCTGTGGATGCAGCCTGACCCACCAGTGCTGCATATTCAGGATCTACATTCACCTCGGCTTGCTCGGGCAAGGTGGCAATGGTCCAAATGGCAATCAACACCACCAGAATCAAGCCCGACAAAGCCCATGGCGCCCACTTTTGCTTCCTGAAATCTTTCATGCTGCTTAGCCCTTGGTTCTTGAAATCGCGAAGCTGTTGAGGTATTCCTCTGGCTTCTTGGGATCGAAGGGCTTGCCCATCACACTGAATTTTTTGTCGAGCGATGACGGTGGCTGCATGCCCACTTCTCTCATCAAGCGGGTTGCATCGGTGGCCAAAAATACATCTTTGGCAATTTTGTTGTAGTCCACATCGCCCTTGATCTGTCCCCAGCGTTTCATCTGGGTCAAAATCCAGATCGCAAAACTCTGGTACGGGAATGGATCAAAGTCGATACGCTGCGGGTCTTTCTGAATACCGCCCAAACCATCGGCGTAGGTGCCGGTCAGCACCTGCTCCACCACGGTCACCGGCTGGTTCAAATAGTTGGTGGGGGCAATGGCTGCTGCAATTTCCTTGCGGTTCTCTGCTTTGCGTGCGTAGGCCGTAGCATCCAACACCGCCTTCAACAGGGCTTTGTAGCTGTTGGGGTTCTGCGTTACGAATTCTTTGCTGGCTGCAAATGCGCAGCACGGGTGGCCCGACCAAATTTCTTTCGACAAAATGTGAATGAAGCCCACGCCGTCATACACTGCGCGTTGGTTCACAGGGTCGGGCGCCAGGAAACCATCAATGTTGTCTGCGCGCATATTGGCCACCATTTCGGGAGGTGGTACAGAACGAATTTGTACATCTCGATCGGGATCAAGACCAGCCTCGGCCAGGTAGTAACGCAACAGGTAGTTGTGCATGGAATAATCAAACGGCACCGCGAACTTGAAACCCTTCCAGTCTTTTGGATTGCGTTTGTCTTTGTGCTTCATGGCCAAGGTAATGGCCTGACCATTGATGTTTTCAACAGCAGGCATGGTCCATGGAATGGCATTCGAGCCTACACCCATGGAGATGGCCAAAGGCATGGGCGACAACATGTGCGCAGCGTCGTATTCCTTGGCCAGCGCTTTGTCGCGCACCACAGCCCAACCAGCTGTTTTCACCACTTCAACATCCAAACCTTGCTTGGCATAGAAACCCAAAGGTTGCGCCATGATGATGGGCGTTGCACAGGTGATTGGAATAAAGCCCACTTTCAGCTTTTGTTTTTCCAAAGGGCCGTTACTTTGGGCAAACGCCTCCTTGGCTGCCGCCAAGGGGAACAGGCTGCCAATGGCTGCCATGGCGGTGCCACTGCCCACAGCGCGCAGGAAGTTTCGGCGCAACTGATCATTCGGAAACAAGGCATGCATGACCGCGTTTTCAACGGCACGCTCTTCCATTTGCTGCACAGCCAGTTGCTGATCATGTTCAGCCTGACTATTGTGTTGGCCACAGGCGCAGCGCATGCCTAGGCGGGTATTGGGATCGAACGGGTTCTTGAAAAAAGACATGGTGAACTCCTATGCAGTGTTGCAACAATCAGGCTGAGGCGCGGTTCAATGCGGGGCGAAAATAATCAATGTCGTGTTGGTATTGCTGGTAGGCCTTGGTGTACTCCATCACACGGGCCACCTCGGCAATAAATTCTTCGTCGTAACCGGCGCGGCGCAGCAGGTGAAAACCCACTTCCATGCCGCTTGCGATGCCGCCACCTGTTACGATCCGGCCGGCATCCACCACCCTTGCATGGCTTACTTGGCAGGCGGGCGCTATTTCCGCCAGGCGGTCGATTGGGGTTTTTCCAAGGTGCGAAGCTTCCAGGCGATCGGGTTCTTTGCGGTTGGTGGCAGCCAAGCCATCGAGCAAACCCATGCGAGCGTAAATCCAAGAGCCCGTGCACACGCTGGTTAGCAAACAAGTGTTGGGCAGCGCCCGAATGTAGCGGTGCAAGTTGCCATTGTTCATTTCCTGCCGGGTACCAAAACCACCCGGAATCAGAAATGCATCCATTGCAGGTGTGTCAGAAAACGAATAGTTGGGCAACACAGTGAAACCAGCCTGAGTTTGTACTGGCCGCATGCTCTCGGCAATCAGGAACACTTCCAACTCTGGGTCGAAACGTTTGGCCACCGAGAACACGCCATAGGGCGCTGCGTAGTCCACTACCTCGGCTTCCTTGAACACATACACACCCAGTCTGAACCCTTGCATTCTGGCCATTGGCGCTTCTCCGGCAACACTGCATTAACAGGCTTTCAGTGTGCCGCGGGGGCTGAAGGCTGGGTATCACGCCATTTGTGATTGTGTTGTAGTGCTGGCCCTACAAGAAAATTACAAGCCATGCAGCTTGGTGTAGTTCACCAGGTCCACCAGGTTTTTCAGTTCCAGTTTTTCAAACACACGGGCGCGGTAAGTTGAAACCGTATTGCCCGACAAGCACAAGGCCTGTGCAATGTGTTGAACTGTTTCGCCCTGCGCCATCAAACGCAGCACCTGCATTTCACGATTGGACAGTCGCTCGTGGGGCGGCCTGTCAGCTGGCTTGCGCAAATCGTTGGCCATCAAGTTGGCTGTAGCAGGGGTTAAGTACACTTGCCCGGCGCAGGCCATTTGAAGGGCCTGTGTCAACTCTTGGGGCGAGCAACCTTTGTTCAGGTACGCATTGGCACCACTGCGAATGGCACGCAAAGCAAACTGCGCTTCGGGGTACACCGACAACATCACCACTCCCAGTTTAGGAAATTCACTGCGCACGCTTTTCAGTACATCGAAACCATCGCGTTCGCCCAGTGCAACGTCGAGCAACACGGCATCAAAGCTGCCCTTGCGAAGTTTCTGCATAGCCTCTACGCCGTCAGCCGCCTGCTCGCTTTGGTACTGCCCATCAAACTCATCCAGAATTTGAACAAGGCCACGCCGAATAATCATGTGGTCGTCCACAATCAAAATCTTCATAAGGCGAGTACCTCGGGCAGGCGCAGCTTGATGCACACGCCCTGCCCCAAAATTGAATCAATCGAGCAACGCGCGCCAATGTCCCAAGCCCGTTCTTCGATACCCATTAACCCGAACCCGGCATTGAAAGTGCGCACTGCCATGCCACGGCCGTTGTCTTTGACCTCAAATACCACCGCCCGCCCTTCAGTGTGCACGCGCACCTCTACCTTATTGGCGCCCGAGTGCTTGCTGACATTATTCAGCGCTTCTTGCAAAATTCGGTACAAGGCAGTCTCGGTGGCTTTACTCAGACGAACATGTTCCAGCGCCGGGGCAATATCGAGTGAACTCACCACATTGGTGCGTTGGGAAAACTCACCCAGCAAATGTTCCACTGCCGCCCAAAGCCCAAGATGATCCAGCACACCCGGACGAAGATCAGAAAGTATTCGCCGCAAACTTTCCATGGCACCCTGGGCCAGGTCCAGCATGCTCTCAATCCTCAGGGTCAATTTTTCATCGTTTGCACAGCGGTAGGAAAGCGCTTTCAATTCCAGATCGAACGCCGTCAACTTTGCACCCAGGTCGTCGTGCATCTCACGCGCTATTCGGGTGCGCTCTTCTTCTCGAACGGTGGTCAGGTGTGCAGAAAGTCTGCGCATTCGGTCGTGCGCTTTTTGCAATTGTGCAGTACGCTCAGCTACCCTACGCTCCAGTTCAACCTGCGCAGCAGCACGAATATTTTGCGCTTCAACCCGTTCGGTGATGTCTGTGAAAGTGACCACAGCGCCCACCACTGCTTGCTCTTCGAAAATTGGGTAGGAAGCGTACTCGGCATGAAAGCAGGTTCCGTCCCTGCGCCACAGCACTTCATTGTCCACACGGCAACCTTTGTTTTCCTGAAAAGCACGGAAAATATGACATTCACAAACTGGCATCAAATCGTTGTTGGCATAGGAGTGATGCATCAGGTAATGCATGTTCCTTCCGAGTACTTCATCGGCCGAGTAACCCAACATTTCCGCGCCTGCCTTGTTGATGAAAACGCAACGCCCTTTGAGGTCGATTCCATAGATGCCTTCGCCTGTGGAGTCGAGCAACAATTCGAGTTGCCTTCGCCAGGCAGCGTGATGAGAAAGTTTGGAAAGATGCTTGAACACGGCAGTGCACCTGAAGTTGAATCAACATCAAACTAGCAAGAGCAATGCCAATAAAATTCAAAAAGTTTTTGAAAATTTGCACGGGAGTGGTGCGAAAAAAAAACGACAAAATTTATTGAAATTTACACACAAACGGGTTGTTGATCATGTATTGATGAAAAAAGCTTTTCAGTTAATAAAATTTGATGTACACATAACTCACCACACCGTTTAAGGAAGGTTACAAAACATGGTTACAACAGATCAAAAGCCAGTCGAAGCCGAGGCAAGCAAAGCAACCCCAGCTCCAAAAAAACCAGCAGCAAAAAAACCTGCTGCTAAAAAACCAGCCGCTGCAAAACCCGCAGCAGCGAAAAAACCAGCAGCAGCAAAACCCGCTGCCGCGAAAAAACCAGCTGCTGCTAAACCAGCCGCTGCGAAGAAACCCGCCGCCAAACCAGCTGCTGCCAAAAAGCCAGCCGCTGCCAAACCAGCTGCCGCCAAAAAACCTGCCGCCAAAAAAGCAGCAGCAAAACCTGCAGCGAAAAAGCCAGCAACATCACGCGCCAAGGCAGCCACTGCCAGCGTAGCGAATGCTGCAGCCAAAGCGAAGAAAACTGTGGCCAAAGCAAAGCCAGCCGCCAAGGCCAAGGCCGCCGCAGCCAAGTCAGTGTTCAGCGCAACTGATCGCAAGAAATTGTTGAGCGATGTTCAGAAGCAGATCAAGGACCTTGAGAAACAAGTCAAGGGCATGGTCAAGTCAGTTCAAACTGACGTGATCGCCAAGATCAAAAAGCAACTGGGCATGAAGTAATCCAGAAATAGCAAAAACAATAAGACCACTACACGACCTTTCGTACGAAAGGTCTTCTGTAGATTTGATTGAAACCCGTTGTGCGAGAGCACTGCGGGTTTTTTATTTACCGAGTGGATTCATTTGCGCATCGAAATTGTCCAGACTGGGATATGACACCTTCGGGCGCGAAGCCAGTGTGTTCACGGCAACATCGAGCTGCTCAAGCATTTCAACACGGGCTTCTTGTGTAATGTAAGGCACATGGTAAGCAGCAAAAGGTTCCAGCACATCAAATCCGGCATAGCCCAAACTGCCGCGCAACACAGGGCGCAACATGGTATTCAAATCACCGTGAATGGCGTCATCGCCAAACATGTGTTCACGGCCACCCAGTGTAAAAGTAAGCCAGGCCTGTTTGCCCTTCATCAAACCACGGTCGTAGAAATTTCGACCACCATAGACAGCGCCCGACAAAAAGACACGGTCGATCCAGCCTTTCAAAATTGCAGGCAAAGAAAACCAGTACAGCGGAAAATTCAGCACCAGCAAGTCGCACTGCTTGAGCAACTCTAGTTCGGAGGCAATGTCTGCGGGCAATGAATTGGTTTTCTGTGCATGCCGCTGCTCCAGCGCATACACCAGGTAATCCGGATTACTGCGTTCAGCAAAGTCGGCAGCACTGGCCACCGGGTTGAATTGCTTGGCGTATAAATCTGACACGGTCACCGTGTGGCCCTGCTCCTCAAAACGGTTTTGCATGCGCTTCATCATTGCGGTGCAGAAAGATTGGGGTTCGGGGTGTGCATGCACAATCAGAACGTTCATGGTGTCGGATTCTTTCGAGAAAATAATTAGCCATGCTACCAAAAGAAAAGGGGCCGCCAGTCAATTGGCAACCCCTTTTCAGCGCAACCCCCCTGGCTTTTAAATGACGCCGTAAGCCAACATCGCATCAGCCACCTTCACAAAGCCACCCACATTGGCACCCTTGAGGTAATCAATGTGGCCGTCTTCTTCCGCGCCATACTTCACGCATCGCTTGTGGATGTCGCTCATGATGGTTCGCAAGCGCTGATTCAACTCATCGCGTGACCAAGACAAGCGCATGCTGTTCTGGGTCATTTCCAAACCTGATACTGCAACACCCCCGGCATTGGCGGCCTTGGATGGCGCAAACAAAATACGCGCCTTCTGGAACACATCAATTGCACCTTTTTCAGAAGGCATATTCGCACCTTCAGATACCCCCATACAACCATTCTTGATCAACATGGCAGCTTCTTCGGCATTGATTTCATTTTGGGTCGCACATGGAAAAGCAAGATCGCAGGGTATGTGCCACGGACGTTTGTCAGCAACAAACTCTGCATTCGGATATTGGTTCAAGTACTCGCTGATGCGGGCCCGTTTTACTTCTTTCAGCTCTTTGATGTGCGCCAGCTTCTCCATCGTAATGCCGTCTTTGTCATGGAGCGTTCCCGATGAATCGGACATGGTGATCACTTTGCCGCCCAGCGCCAGAATTTTCTCGACTGCATATTGCGCCACATTACCCGAGCCACTAACTGAACACACCTTGCCCTCAAACTTCAAACCCTTGTGGCTCAACATGTCTTCCATGAAATAGACCACACCGTAGCCAGTTGCCTCTACTCGGATTTCACTGCCCCCAAAGGCCAAGCCCTTGCCAGTGAGCACACCAGTGAATTCATTACGGATTCTTTTGTATTGGCCAAACATGTAAGAAATCTCGCGCCCCCCAACGCCGATGTCGCCGGCTGGAACATCGGTGAAGGGACCAATGTGACGGGAAAGTTCGGTCATGAAGGCCTGGCAAAAACGCATGATCTCGCGATCGCTTTTGCCTTTGGGATTGAAGTCTGAGCCACCCTTGCCGCCACCCATGGGCAAGCCTGTCAGGCTGTTCTTGAAAGTTTGCTCAAAAGCGAGGAATTTCAAAATGCTTTGGGTCACGTTGTCGTGAAACCGAATACCCCCTTTGTAAGGGCCAATCGCATTGCTGTGCTGTACCCGGTAACCACGTTGAGTGCGCACATTGCCTTGATCGTCTTCCCAACACACCCGGAAACTGACGATTCGATCGGGCTCGGTCAGTCGCTGCAGAATTTGAGCAGCCTCGTATTTCGGATTTTTTGCAACAAATGGAATGATGTGTTGTGCAACTTCATGCACTGCCTGGTGAAACTCTGGTTCGCCGGGATTTCTGCGAATCAGTCCATTCATGAACTCTTCTAATTCTGGCGAGCTGCTCATCTCATATTCTCCTATGGAAGGACGACGTTGGACTGCGTGTAAGCAGTTTACCGAATCGCTTGAAGTTGAGCACTCTGGATTTCTGTGGATATCCCCAAAAAGTGGGCACAACCTAGGGGATAGCATGTGGACAAGTAGTCCAAGCTATTCATTACATAAGGAATTAGATGGACTGACTAATTATTGTGCAAGCTCGGTTCTGGCATGCTGTGTTTTTGGATCTGGGTGTGTCGGTAAATGATCGAAGCCTCCATCCGGTTCTTGGCTTTCAAGCGTTCCAGAATGTCTTTCACATGCCCCTTCACAGTTTCCACACTGATCTTCAGCAGCACGGCAATTTCCTTGTTGCTATGCCCGGCCCCAATCAATTCAAGCACCTCAACCTGTTTGTGGGTGAGCGCCTTTGACAAAATCGGCATTTGCAACAATTCAATATTGGCGTGGCTCAAACCGACACGAATCAGGTCGATCATTTTTGCAAAGGGTGTGAATTTTGAAAATGCAATAAACCGTTCAAGCTGATGACGCTTTAACTGCCCCATCACTTTCTCGTCGTTTGCAGTAATCAGTACCGGAATCTCAGGGAACAGCGTTTCAAACAGGCCAATAAAAGTCTCGGCTTGGACATCGCGCAAATGAAAGTCTGTGATGATCAATGCGGGAAACTCTTCCACGGCATGCCGTGCGGCTTCCTTCAAGGTAGAAAACTGGCGAATGCGGGCATGGGGTGCCACATCCTTCACCATTTCGACCAAGCCGAAACTGACGATTGGATGATCATCAATTACAAACACCACTTGCCTTTCCAGGCCTTCCAGTTTTTTAACCACCGCGCTTCTCACAGAAACAATTCACCATGATTTAACTTTAATTGACGAAGCCACCCATCCGTGCCGGAAATAAACTCGGTAAATCGACTCAAATCAGTGTTTCAAACTGCGGAAGGAAAAAACCATTGACATTGTGTCAATGGCTCAACTAAGATCCATTTTATGAACTATGTAATCGAACGTCGCGAAGAAGAAAAGGAACGCCGTCGGGAAGAAATTCTCGACGCAGCTGAACTTGTTTTTTCTGAAAAGGGTTTTGACGCAGCCACCATGGATCAAGTTGCACGAAAAGCGAGGGTTTCGCGCGCACTGGTGTATGTGTATTTCAAAGACAAGGCAGCCTTGCATTTGGCAATTTGCCTGCGGGGTTTGCGAATACTGCGTGAAATGTTCGAATCCGCACGAAACCAGCATGCCACTGGTGATCACCAAATTCGGGCAATTGGTCAGGCTTATATGCAGTTTTCAGAAGAGTTCCCAACGCATTTCGCCGCCATGTCCAGGTTTGAAGCCTCTCACCATGAAATTGCACTGGACGATCCCTGCTCGGCAACACTGGAAATGATTCAGGCTGGGCAACAGGTTCATGAACAAACAGTGCTGGCACTCGCCAAAGGCATGGCAGATAAAACATTGCGGGACGACCTGGACAATCTGATGCAAATTTCCATCACCTTGTGGGGTTTCACGCATGGCACCATTCAGCTAGCGCAAACCAAGGCCAACTTCATGGCCACCATGGGCATCAGCAAAGAATCTTTCATGAACCAGGCTGTGGAGCTGGTCATGCAATCCCTGATCAACCGCAATGGCGGAGGCAAAAAATGATCTCGCACAAACACGCAGGCGCCCGAGAAAGGGGCGCTTTTTTTTACGCACTACTTGACAAGCGTCTAATGGCTGCACTGCTGTTGATGACGATTCAATTTCAGCAACCCAGTCAAGCCAGCACGCCGCTTGACGACTACTTGAGCCAAGCCATGGCCAATAACCCCGCCTTGGCGCAGGCCAGCTTTGAAGTGGAGGCTGAACGTCAGCGACTTGAAAATTTGCGTGCACGCTTTTATCCCAGCCTTGCATTGCAGGCGCGCGCAAGTGTGGCCGAAGGTGGTCGCACCATCGATTTCCCGACAGGCGATTTACTCAACCCCGTGTACGCAACATTGAATGCACAGGCCGTTGCCGCAGGTCAACCGCCACGCTTTCCCACGGTGGAAAACCAATCCATTCCCCTGTTACGCCCCACTGAACAAGACACACGTCTGATTGTTCGCGGCCCCATCTATGAGCCAGTGTTGGACAGACAAGTCCAGGCGCAAACCCAGGCGGTGGGCGCACAAGAAGCAGCCCAGTTGCAAGTGAAAGAGGAATTGGTACGCGACCTGCACACCGCCTACTGGCAATACGCGCAAGCCAAGGCCAGAATTACTATTCTCGAGGCCAGCTTGCGAACACTGAAAGAAAACGAACGAATCAATACAGTGCTGTACAAGGCCGGGGAAACCACCCTGGATGCACCGAAACGTGCCGAAGCAGAGACACTCGAAATTCAGGTGGCCTTGCGCCAAGCCCAAACGCAAGCCCTGCTGGCCAAAGAGTATTTCAACCTGCTGCGCTATGCCCCAAACGACAGCGCAGTTGAACTGCCGCAAGAGGAGCTGAACCCCAGTGCCATTCAAACACTGCTGGATGAGCTCACCCCGAAAACGCAGGGCAACACCCCAGCGCCGGCACTCACCCGGCTTGAACGCAGCCTGGCAGCCCAACGCGCCCAACTGGATGCCAGCCGCGCAACTTACAAACCCACACTGGGCTACTCGATCGAAGGCGGCTATCAGGGACGCGACTACAACACCGGCCCCAACACAGGATTTGCGAGCGCGTCGGTGGTGTTGAACTGGACCCTGGCAGACGCCGGAATTCGCAGCAGTGAAGTGGCCCGCAACCAAGCACAGGTACAGGCACTGGAAGCACGTGCACGGCAAGTCAACCGGCAACTTCAACTGGCCAAATTGCAAGCCCGGGAAAATTTGCTGGTGTCGCTGGACAGCATCCAGGCGCGCATGGCCCAACAGGCTGCATCCGAGGAAAGCCTGCGAATCAATGAACGCAAACGCGACGCTGGCGAGACCACTCAAGTTGAATTTTTAAGTGCCGAACAAAGTGCAACACGCGCACGGTTGGGCTTGGTGACTGCCGTGTACCAGGCCCGAATTGACCATGCTGTTTGGCAGTACAACAACCGAAACATTCCCGAGCCAAGCCCACAGGAAGGAGCTCAACCATGAAACCCGCACTCGTAATTTCAACCCTCTCCTTGTTGGTTCTGGCAGCCTGTGGCCCAGCCACCCCAGAGGAAGCACCCGCAGTGGAATACCGGTTGGTGAAAACCGAAACGGTACAAAGCGGCCCTGCAGCCAGCTTGATCGAAGTATCTGGAATTGGTGCCTTTCGCGACGAAACACGATTGAGTTTCAAAGTGGGCGGCGTGATTGAACGAATCAATGTGCGCGAAGGCGAAACAGTTGAGAAAGGCCAACGCCTCGCTGCGCTGAACAAGCAAGACGTGAATGCCGCTGTGAGCCAAGCCAGCGCTGGCTTTGAACAAGCCCAACGCGACTTGCAACGTGGCAAATTGCTCCGTGATCAGGAAGTGATTTCCAAAGTACAACTCGACAACCTGGAAACCGCCGCACAAGCTGCACGTGCACAACTTAGCCAAGCCCAATTTGCAAGCCAAACGGCTGAAATACAGGCGCAAGCCAATGGCGTGGTGTTGAAGCGCTTTGCGCAAACAGGCGAAGTGGTATCGCCGGGCCAGCCGATATTACTACTCGGCAGTAAAAGCAGCGGCTTTGTCATGAAAGCAAGCCTTGCAGACAGGCAAGCCGTGCACATACGGTTGGGTGCCAAAGCTGAAGTGCAATTCGATGCCCTGCCCGGCGTGAAGTGGCCCGGAAAAGTGATTGAACTAAGCCAGGCAGCAGACCCCGCCACAGGCACCTACGGCGTGCTGGTTGAGGTAGACACGCGTGCCCATGAAAACATCAACCTTTTATCGGGCATGCAAGGACGTACCCGCATTGAACCCGCCAACTTCAATGGCATGCGAAGCTATGTACCCATAGAGGCCGTGGTCGAGGGCGACAACAAAGCCGCCTGGATTTACACCGTACAAGCCGACAACACCGTGAAACGCCAAACTGTGGCGGTGGCCTTTATTCAAGCAGACCGGATCGCATTAATCGACGCCCTGCCAGAAGGCACTCGCGTAGTGAGCACAGGTGCAGCCTACCTGCAAGATGGTGAAACCGTGAAAGTTCAGGAGTGATCCAGATGAAACTCTCGGACTTTTCCATCAAGAATTACCAGTTCACGCTGGTGATATTCTTTCTGCTGACAGCAATTGGCATCAGCGCCTATCAAAACATACCCAGAACCGAAGACCCTTATTTCGACATCAGCGCGTTTCGCATCAATGTGATTTATCCAGGTGCTGACCCTCGCGAAATGGAACAACAGGTGGCCAAGCCCATTGAAGACGCCCTGCGCAGCCTGGATGACTTGAAAGAAATGCTTTCAACATCCCGCAACAGCGGTGGCGTGGTGTTTGTTCGCTTCCATGCGGAAGTTGACGTTGACAAAAAGTTCGACGAAGTGAACCGTGAACTCAACAGCATTCGAGACCAGCTACCAGCAGGCATACAAAAGCTGGAAATTGAACGAATCAACCCTGGGTTTACCAACATCATTCAATATTCACTGGTGTCTGAAACAGCAAGCTATGCCGATCTGGCCAATTACGCAGAAGACCTCTCCGAGGCGTTCGAGCGTATTTCGTCAGTGCGTGAAAGCGAAAGCTGGGCTTACCCCGAACAGCAGGTGCGCGTTAGCCTGAACTTTAAAAAACTGGCGGAGCTGGGTATTCAAGCCGCCGATGTGGCACGCATTATTCAGGGTGAGTCGCTGAACATTCCAGGTGGCCCGGTTGAAGAGGGTGCACGCCGTTTAAATGTACAAACGTCGGGCCAGTACCGCAGCGTTGAAGAAATCAGAAACACGGTGATTGCAGGCACGGGTACGGGTGGTGATTTGGGTGGGCGCCTTGTTCGCGTGGGCGATGTCGCCGATGTGCAATGGGACTATGAAAACCAGGAGGTGATGGCCCGCTTCAACGGTCAGCGCGCGGTGTTTGTTACCGCCAACCAGAAAGATGAACGCAATATTTTTGTAACCCAAAAAGCCTTGCAGGAAACCGCGGACGAGTTCGAGAAAACCTTGCCCCCCAATATCAAAATGGAGCGCGGGTTCGAACAATACAAAAACGTGGAAAAGCGGATTGATCGCTTGACCTTCGATTTTGCCCTGGCTGTAACACTGGTGCTGATCACCCTGTTGCCGCTGGGTTTGCGGGCCTCGGGTATTGTGATGGTCAGCGTGCCGCTTTCGCTGCTCACAGGCTTGGCCTGTTTGTACTATGCGGGCTTTTCACTGAATCAGCTTTCCATTGCAGGCCTTGTGGTTGCATTGGGCTTGTTGGTCGACGACTCCATCGTGGTGATTGAAAACATTTCACGTTACCTGCGCATGGGCTACAACCGCATCGATGCAGCACGCCTGGCCACCAAGCAAATTTCGCTGGCTGTTTTGGGCTGTACTGCCACCCTGTTGTTTGCCTTCCTGCCCCTGTTAATGCTGCCTGACAACGCAGGAAAATTCATTCGTTCACTCCCCGTGGCCGTGGTGTTTACAGTGATTGCATCGCTGTTTGTTGCGCTCACCATCATTCCGTTTTTGGCCAGTCGTGTGCTGAAAAAAGAAGAAAACGAACACGGCAATATTGTGCTTCAAAAACTCATGGGGCTAATCGACAAAATTTACACCCCGCTGCTGCACCGCGCTTTGCAAACCCCAAAAACCGTGGTGGCCGCATCGCTGGTGTTGTTCGTGGCCAGCCTGGCTTTGGCGCCACTCATGGGCATGTCGCTATTCCCCAAAGCCAATACACCGCAATTTGTGATTGAGGTAAGTTTGCCCCCTGGCTCCAGCCTGACGGCCACCGACACTGTGGTGAAACAGGTGGAGAACAAACTGAGTGAATTCAGCGAGATTACCGCTGTCATGGCCACCGTGGGCGAAGGCAACCCACAAATTTATTACAACGTATTTCAGCAAGACAAACAATCGAATGTAGGTGAGCTTTTCGTTCAGCTCAAGGAGTACAACGACGACACACCCAAGTTGCTGGATAACATTCGCAATGAACTAAAAACGATTGCCGGTGCCAACCTGATTGTGCGCGAATTTGAAAACGGTCCACCTGTCGATGCCCCCATTGGTATCCGTTTGGTAGGCCCCGAGATCGAAACACTACGTGAATTATCTGCACAGGTGGAGCGCATCATGCTGGCCAACCCCGGCACGCAAAACGTGGACAACCCCCAGCGCACCGGGCGTAGCGACTTGCGCCTGAGAGTGAATTTCGAGAAAGCAGGTTTGCTGGGCGTGAATTCAGCGGAGCTGGACCAGGCAGTGCGGCTTGCCATTTCAGGCGCGTTTGCTGGTGAAATTCGCCAAAGCGATGGAGACGCCTACACCATCAGTGTACGTGGCCCTGCGGGTGTGCGGAGTAATCTGAGCGCGTTAGACGACTTCCATGTGATTTCACGCACTGGTCAGGCTGTACCGCTGACCCAACTCACCACGCTTGAACTGGATGACAACCTGAACAGCATTTACCGCTTCGACCGCGAACGCGCCGTGTTGCTGACCGCTTACACACGCACTGGTTACAACACCGAGAAAGTTGCCAACGAAATTGCCAAGCAGATCGACGAGATGGGCCTGCCCACCGGTTACCGCTACAAAATGGCCGGCGAAATAAAAAGCAGGCAAGAAAGCTTTGCCGGGTTTGGTACTGCGATCCTGATCACCGTATTCGGGATTCTCGCGATTCTGGTTCTGGAATTCGGCAGTTTCAAAAGCACCTTGATTGTGCTGTTCGTGATCCCACTGGGTGTAACGGGTGGCATGGTCATGCTGTTCCTCACGGGGAACTCACTGAGCTTCACCGCGATGATTGGCTTCATTGCGCTGATCGGCATTGAAATCAAAAACTCGATTTTGCTGGTGGACTTTACCAACCAGTTGCGCGAAGAAGGCAAGGGGCTGGATGAATCCATCGAAGAAGCGGGCCGTATTCGTTTCCTGCCAATTTTATTGACCAGTGCCACTGCCGTGGGCGGGCTGCTGCCACTGGCGCTGCAGGGAGGCGGACTTTATTCACCAATGGCGTGGGTGATTATTGGTGGCCTCATTTCTTCAACTTTCATCGGTCGCCTTGTGACTCCGGTGCTGTACAAACTGTTGCCACCCGACTTGCAGAGAACATAGCCTAAGCCATTGATTTCACCTACAATACGGCCTCAATGCACAAGGACACACTGAAATCATGAAAAAACCCGCAGGCCGCAACAGTAGCGCAGGCCGCACCGGCGACTCGGGGCGTTCCGGCCCACCGGCACGCCCCAGTAACCGCAACAAAACATTAGCCCCGGCAAAGCCGGCAGCCCCTGGCCGTGGCCGCTCCAGCGGCGCCACTGGCAAGGCTGGAACATCGGCAGCAACACCCGCCGCAAAACCGGACCGCAACCGCGCAGCCATGCGCAGTGCCCCTGTGGCCCCTGCTGCAGGTGCTGCACGGCCACGACGCAGCAAAGTAACCGGCACAAACACACTGGACATGCTCGACCCTTTCGAGCCACAACGCCTCAGCAAGATCATGGCGGCCAAAGGGCTCTGCTCACGCCGCGAAGCGGATTACCTGATTGAAAACGGCTGGGTGCGCGTGAACGGCAAAGTAGTCGACGAACTGGGCGCCAAAGTACTTCCAACGGTGACCATCGACCTGGATGCACGCGCAAAAAATGTGCTGGGCAAACAGGTCACCATTCTGTATCACAAGCCGATTGGTGTGGTGTCGGGTCAACCCGAGGGCCGCTACAAGGCTGCAATGGAATGCTTGGGCCTGGAAAACCAGGCTGACCGCAAAACATCAACCCCATTCCAGCCCGCCATGCTGAAAGGTCTCGCGCCAGCAGGTCGTCTGGACATTGATTCCACGGGTTTGCTGGTACTGACCCAAGATGGTCGCATTGCCAAACAACTGATCGACGCCAACAGCACAGTGGAAAAAGAATACCTGGTGCGGGTAGAAGGCGAATTGACTGACCGTGGACTTGAAATGCTGCGTTATGGCCTGAGCCTGGACGGCGAAGCGTTAAAACCAGCCCGCGTCAGCTGGCAAAACGAAGACCAGCTGCGCTTTATTTTGAATGAAGGCAAGAAGCGACAAATTCGCCGAATGTGTGAAATTGTGGGCCTGAAAGTGGTGGGTTTGAAACGCGTTCGAATTGGCCGCGTGATGCTCGGCGACCTGCCCGTGGGGCAGTGGCGTTTGCTGACTCCTGAAGAACGTTTCTGAAGGGGTAAAAATCCACTCTATTCAGGTGATTGATTACGAATAACTCCCGGTATTCTCGAATGTAACATTTGGACAAAGTTACATTCGAGAATTCATCATGCATGCCCAGCACTCGGCCCTGAACCAGCAAGCTTCCAACGCCCCGGTGCAGCTCCCCCCCCACGGATTCTTTACATTTTTAAGCAGGCTGTCTGGTGTAACTCCCAACGCCACTGACCTCACTTCAATCCGAATCAATGCGGACTGGCTTTGCGTGGTTGTCAGCGTCGCCTGCCTGGTGTTTGCCACCCTGGAAGGACTGGCTTACAACAACATTGCCCAAGCGCTGGGCTGGGGTATCCCGCTTTTCCTGGGCAGCCTGGCGATTACCCGCTGGCATGCCGGCCAGCCACTGACCATGCACATCAACGCAGCACTGCTGGTTGGCATGGGTGCCTTGCATGTCCACATTGCACGCGGACTACTGGAATACCACTTCAGCTTTTTCATATTGTTGCCAGTGATGCTGGCTTATCGGGACACCCGCCCGCTGCTCAGCATGGGCTTGTTGATCGTGATTCATCACATTGTGTTCGACATGCTCCAGCAGGCAGGTTTCGAATGCTATATCTTCCGTGGACCATTCTCGGGTATGCCTGCCGTGGCGCTACACGGCTTTTATGTGTCCATCGCTGTATTGCTGCTGTCGGTGATTGCTCAAACCCTTCGGCAACATGCCTTGGCTGCAGAAGAAGGCACCAAACTGCTGGCTTATCTGGACAAGGAAAAAGGCATCAACCTGCGTGTGCGTGCTCAAACCGATGAGCAAGGCCGCATGTCGCCGATGGGGCAGGTCTTCAATGATTATGCAGACAACATGGCGTTTGTGGTGGCTGCATTCAAAATGCTTCGCGCCGATATTCGCGAATTGTCGCAAATTGCCAAAGAACTGGGTGCGGGTAATACACAACAAATGGAAGAGAGCTCACAGGCTTCCAAAAAGCTGCGCGACTTTGTTCAAAGCCTGGGTAACCAAACCCGCATAGGACAAAGCACTGCCGAGTTGTCCAAAAAGGCGACCGAAGACAGCTTTGATCTGCTCAATGAACTGAATCAATCCCTGGAACAATTGCAACGCATCGGCAAACAGGCCTTTGATTCCAGCCAGCAAATGCAGGCCCTGCACAAAGAATTCCAGAAGGAATTTTCACCCGCTGCGGCACAACAACTACAAACCACACTGAGCACACTGGACAACTTGAACGAACGCACCAACGGATTCATGGCCAGAATGGATGTGCTAAAAAGCGGCTTGAGTGCCATTGAAAACCAGTTGGTATCCATTGACCGTGCCACGCATCAGTGGGTGGAAAATGGCCACGGCAATCAACGCCAGGGATGGGAAGTGCTGGGTGCCATGGAAGGTATGCAAGCGCGCACGGAAAGCGCCTTCCGCACGTTGGCCAGCACGGTACAAACCATTTTGCGCTCAGATGAAATGATGCGCGAAATGGAAAAACGGCTCTCGAGGTTTGATGTATGAGCCTGAGCAATGTTCTTGACGACCCGCTGATCAACGAACTACTGGGCAGCGGAACCACACGTTACGCCCTGCTGGGCCATGTCACAGACGAATTAAGCCTGATTGCCGCCAGCAAACTGTTCCGCCAAGAACTTGGATTCAAATCGGGCAGCGAATTGATTGTAAACCGTTACGGCATGGCCATTTATCGGGCATTGTCCAATGCATTGCGCCGGCAACAGGGTTGGACAGGCCATGTCAAAGTCAATGCACAATGGCTGAGTTTGCAAATGCTGGCGCACGGCGAATTTGGTGTGCTTCATGAACAAGAGGTGAAGCGCACCCAATTGTCACCACAGGTACCTGCGGTTAACACACCTGAACAACGTCCAGAAACCTTGGACAGCAGCGACAAGAAAATTCCCACCAGTGTGTTGTTGAACGTTGACGACAAAGGAAGAATCAAAAAACTAAGCCCTTCACTGGAAGAGTTTTTAGGACAAAGCAGCGAACAACTGGAAAACCTGGATGCGGCCAACCTGGTGTTTCGCACGGATGTGGGCCAATTCAAGCGACTGCTCGACCAAGTGAAATATCAAACGGGTTCTACCGACGGCTCCTTCCGCCTGCGCAATACCTTCAATGATGTGGTGTACTTTGACTGGACAGCTGCCTGTATCGGTGCAGATGTTCTTCTGATTGGCCGCTCAAGCAATATTCATCTTGAAGAAGCATTGTTGAAAAGTGAAGGGCGAATCAACAACATTCTTGAATCGATGGACGATGCATTCTTTGCCATCGATATGAATGGCTATGTGAACTACCTGAATGAAAAAGGCGCAGAACTTCTGGGAAAAACTGCACCGCTTTTGCTGGGCCGCATGGTGTGGGAACGTGCACCCCACCTGAAGAAAACACCCCTGTTCAAATATGTGAACCAGGCCAAAGGCAGCATGCAGCCAGAGACATTTCAGTGGCAAGACCCGGCCAACGAAATGTGGTACCAAGTGAAAGCCTATCCAAGCGATGAACTGATTTCGATTTTCTTCACCGACATCAGCTCCATCAAGCGCAATGAAAGCAAAATGCGGCATCAGGCCACGCATGATCCGCTTACGGGTTTGCCCAACCGTTTGGCCCTGTCGCAAACACTGCAAGAACTGCTGGGCAATGACCAGGTTCAGGATTTCAAACTGGGCCTGCTTTTCATCGACCTGGATGGCTTTAAGGCGGTGAATGACACGTTGGGGCATGACCGCGGCGACGACTTGCTGATTGCTGTGTCGAAACGTTTGCGCAGCGTGGTACGCAGTTCAGACATCGTTGCCCGTTTGTCGGGCGATGAATTTGTAATCACCCTGCCCTACATTGCCGACCAAGACACCGCATTCAATGTGGGCCGTAAGGTCGTGGACGCAGTCAGCAAAAAACCGTTTGAGTTGGGTGAAAAGAAAATTTATGTCGGTGCCTCTGTGGGTGTGGCCCTGTTTCCCACCGATGCCACCGATGTGGAAGGCCTGCTGAAACATGCCGACATTGCGATGTACCAAGCCAAACAAGCCGGCAAAAATACGGTGCGCGTATTCCACGCCAACATGAGCGCAACCCTACAGACCAAAGTGGATCTTGAGAACGATTTGCACGATGCAATTTTGCACGATCGAATCGAATTGCATTACCAGCCACGCTTTAACGCAAACGGTTCCATTTGTTCAGTTGAAGCGCTGGCACGCATGCGTTCCCGCACAGGCGAATTGATCCCACCGGCCCAGTTCATTCCGATTGCCGAGGAGACCGGTTTGATCATTCCGATGGGTGAACAGGTGATGCGCAAAGCCTGCAAATGGCTGAAAGACACCAACAAGAAACTGAAGAATCCCATTAGCGTTTCGGTGAATGTATCTGGAATTCAGCTGCTGGATGGCAAGCTGTGCGGGACCGTTGAAAAGGTGCTGAAACTAACAGGCCTGCCAGCGAATTTGCTGGAACTTGAACTGACTGAAACCGTGTTGATGCAGAATCAGGAAACCGTATTGCATGACCTGAACCGCTTGCATGAATTGGGGGTTTCCTTATCGATTGACGACTTTGGTACGGGTTATTCGTCGCTGGCCACACTGCACCGGATGCCAGTTCAGTCGATCAAGCTCGACCGCTCATTTGTCAGCAACCTGCCCAACAAAACCGACAGTGTCATTTTGTCCCGCACTGTGTTGGCCATGGCTCAGGCACTGGGCTTGGGAGTAGTCGCTGAAGGCGTTGAAACCGCCGAGCAACGTGATTTCCTGAT
This sequence comes from Gammaproteobacteria bacterium, assembly GCA_018812945.1. Taxonomy (GTDB): domain Bacteria; phylum Pseudomonadota; class Gammaproteobacteria; order Burkholderiales; family Burkholderiaceae_B; genus Limnobacter. Next base: position 20,043 of record JAHJCM010000105.1, read on the forward strand.
CGAGTCCGGTGTGCTTGAGCTGCAAGGCTTTGGCCTGGCTCGACCGATGACAGCGGATGATTCACGCCAGTTTGTATGGGCCCAGCAAATTACAAGCGACAAGGCCAAGAAAATTCTGGCGTGACAGCTAGGGTTGCGATTTCTCTTCTGCCGGTTAACTGCCCGATCGGCTTGGGCTCCGATCTCTCGCAGCCTCTTAATCGCCCAATTGGCTTGGGTTCCGATCTTTCGCCAGAAAACCTGTTTCTCCCTTGCTGAGCCTTGCGATGCCTGAGAACGACCCTCCTAAACTGCGGGTCGGGTTCGTTCTCTGTCGCCCATTCTGGGCAACACCGGCCCAGCTCGGCACGCAAGGGCAGGTTTTCTTGAAGGCGAGGCGATCGAAACACCGCCGCCGAATGGGCGTTGCGCCAGCGGTGACCCTCCAAGTTCAGCTCCCAAATCACACCTATCCAGTGCCACACAAGCAACCCATGCCGAGTTGAGCAAAGAACCACTCGGGTTACACCCAAGTGGCACAAGCGCGCCCGCATGCGACACTGCCTGCAGTCACCACAAGAACAACACCATGTCGCCCAATCACCTTTCCCCGCCCCCCCTGCGGATGTCGTTCATCATCTGGGGCCTGGCAGCCGCGTTTTACCTGTTCGGTTTTTTTCAGCGCGTTACACCTGGCGTACTCACCGAAGAACTCAGCACCACGTTTGACCTCAGCCGCGCTGCGCTAGGCAACCTGTCTGCGTTTTACTTCTACTTTTACGCGGCCATGCAAATACCTGTCGGCCTGTTGGTGGATCGGATTGGCCCACGGAAAATTCTCACAGTAGGCTGCATGCTAGGCGGCCTTGGCGCGCTTATGTTCGGTTTTGCGCCCACCCTGGGTTGGGCGGCAGTGGGTCGCGGCTTGGTGGGTGGTTCGGTTGCAGTGGCCTGGGTTTCCATGCTGATGTTGGTGGCCCAGTGGTTTTCGCCGGCACGTTTTGCCAGCATGTCGGGGGTTAGCCTGGCCGTGGGCACCATGGGTGCGGTACTGGCAGGTGTGCCCCTGCGTGCACTTTCCGATTTGTTTGGCTGGCGTATGGTGATGGGAGCCAGCGGAATTATTGCGGTAGCACTGGGATTGCTCATCTGGATATATGTGCGTGATATGCCCACGCAACGCGGTTACAAAAACCACGTTGCCAAACGCCCTACCCATGAAGTCACCTTGCCATTGCTTACCGCTTTGGGCCACACACTTCGCTTTCCTGCGGTGTGGTTGATTTTCTGGATTCCCAGTGGCGTATGCGGTGCCATTCTCACATTCACCGGACTGTGGGGTGTGCCCTACCTCACCACCTGGCATGGGCTCAGTGTGAAAGAGGCCTCACTGATTATCACCGGCATGCTGATCGCCTTTGCCGCTGGCAGCCTGTTTTTTGGTGCGCTTTCCGACAAGCTCAAGCAGCGTAAACTGCCCTATTTTCTGGGCGCAATTTTCTCAATCAGTGGCTTTATTATTCTCGGCATTAAACCTGAACTTCCAATTGCACTGGTGTCGGTTTTGTTGTGGGTCACAGCCTTTGGGGGTGGCTCCATGGTGCTGAGCTTCGGTTATGTGAAGGAGTCGGTGCCCCATCACTTGGGTGCCACCGCAGTGGGCATTGTGAACCTGGGTGTCATGGTCGGCCCACTGGTGCAGCAGCCGGTACTGGGTGCGATTCTTGACCACTATGCAGCCGTGGAAAACATCACCGGTGCTTATTCAAAAGCTGGCATGACCGTGTGCATGCTGGTGCTTGCTGTGTGGGTGGGCTCGTCAATTGTCAGTTTGATGTTGAGTCGCGAAACTCACGCCAAACCAAGATTCGCTTGAGTTGGGATTGAGAAGGTGGCCTCTGCCAGAACAGCAGAGGCATTTTCAAAACACGTTCAGTGCAACGTAACCGGGTGTTGCATCCAGGGTTTGTAGCTTTCAATAAAAGCTTCGATGTCGTCGATATCAGGTTCTTGGGCGGCAAGGTATTTCACCTCTTCGCGGAATTTTTCAGCGGCATCGCCCTGCAAAAACAGTTCGCGCTGATTGTTCTTGTCCACGATTTCAATGCCAAGGCTGGGTTGCCCCTCGCTCATGACCAAATCCACCACGCAGTAAAAGGGGCTATCAATCATCATTAACATCGCAAACCTCCGAATAATACTTTCAGGTTGAATATGGTGATCTATCTAGCAATTTCAAGGCCACGCCTTGGGCGTCTAACCCCTTACGCAACATCCTCCACAAGTGTTATATCGGCAAACCAATCATTC
>JAHJCM010000106.1 GCA_018812945.1 Gammaproteobacteria bacterium
CCCCGGTGGCCCGCCACATATATTTTTGAATTGAAGTTCAACATGAATGGCAGCCTTTACTCGCGGCTTACTGCAACGCTGTAACCGTGTTGCTTCAGCAGTGCATGTTGGCGTGCTGCATCCAGGTCTACCTGCACCATTTCTTTCACCATTTCATGAACGGTAATTTTCGGTGTCCAGCCCAATTTGTTTTTCGCCTTGCTGGGGTCGCCCAACAAAGTTTCCACTTCCGCAGGGCGGAAGTAACGCGGGTCAACCTGCACCACCACATCGCCTTCTTTCAGTGCAGGTGCCTTGTCGCCCTGCACTTTCACCACAATGCCTTTTTCAGCCACGCCACTGCCTTCCCAGCGCAGGGTTACGCCCAATTCAGCTGCCGTCATTTCAATAAACTGGCGCACGCTGTATTGCACACCGGTGGCAATTACAAAGTCGTCGGGCGTTTCCTGTTGCAACATTAGCCATTGCATTTCAACGTAGTCTTTCGCATGGCCCCAATCGCGCAGCGCGTCCATATTGCCCATGTACAGGCATTGCTCCAGGCCCACTGCAATATTGCTCATGCCGCGTGTAATTTTTCGCGTAACAAAAGTTTCGCCACGGCGCGGGCTTTCGTGGTTAAACAAAATACCGTTGCAGGCATACATACCGTAGCTTTCGCGGTAGTTCACCGTAATCCAGTAGGCGTACATTTTGGCCACAGCGTAAGGGCTGCGCGGGTAAAAGGGCGTGGTTTCCTTTTGCGGAATTTCTTGCACCAAACCATACAGTTCTGAAGTACTCGCCTGGTAAAAACGGGTCTTCTTTTCAAGGCCCAAAAAGCGGATCGCTTCCAGCAAACGCAGCGTGCCCATGGCATCTACATCGGCGGTGTATTCCGGGCTCTCGAAACTAACCGCCACGTGGCTTTGCGCACCCAGGTTGTACACCTCGTCAGGTTGCACTTGCTGAATAATGCGGGTCAGGTTAGAGCTGTCAGTGAGGTCGCCGTAGTGCAGCTTGAAGCGGGCGTTTTCAACATGCGGGTCTTCGTAAATGTGGTCTACCCGCTGGGTGTTGAACAGCGATGCACGGCGCTTGATGCCATGCACTTCATAGCCTTTGCTCAACAAAAATTCAGCCAAATACGAACCATCTTGCCCGGTTACACCGGTGATCAACGCCACTTTAGTCATTGCAGGGGTGCCTTGCTGTAATTGAATTCAAAACGAAAGCTTAAAGTGCTACGGCTAAAACACCAAGCAAGACACTCCACATTACCGTATTAAATAATCATAAAAAATTAAACTGATCATATTTTGATGATCATAAGCCACATCAAACCTGCACTTCATTCAATTGCCCACTCCTCAACCGCCAAGCGCGGCACTCTGTGAAACTCGCGTGCATTGTTGGTGATCACCACACTGTCTTCAGCCATGGCATGGGCTGCAATCAGCAAGTCCATTCCGCCAACAGGCTTTCCAGCACGCTCCAGTTCGCTGCGAATTTGCGCGTAGTGGTGTGCAGCATCGACGGGCCAAGGCAACACTTCAAACCCAGCCAACCAAGCTTCTATCGCCGCCTGAAAACGCGGAGACGCCAACTTTGCTGCACCAAATCGCAGCTCGGCGGCCACAATCGCGGATAGCCACAGCTGGCTTTTTTCCAAACTGGCAAATCGCTCAATCATTTCGGCGGGGTGTCGCCGCAAAATGTAACTGCAAATATTCGTGTCAAGGGTACGGCGCATTTACATCAAGTCCAATCGCGTTCTTGTGCGGGAGCATCCACGCGATCAAGCAAAAAGTCAGCGGGCAATTTCTCGGTGCTGTCATAAAACTTCTGCAACCACAAACCCATGTTTTGCGCTGCTGGTGTAACGGGATGTACCCACAGATCGTTACCAATTTGTTCAACAAGCACCTCTTTTGCATCCAAGCGCAACTTCGCAGGCAAGCGCAAGGCTTGGCTACGGCCACTCATAAAAACTTTCGCAGTAACTGGCATTCAGAACTCCAAACGAATGTAGTATTACAGTGTAGTATTACATATTCTTTCCCCAAATAAAAGACGATGGTTCCGTCTTTTGAACCAACATTCATTAATCGCGCCAAATAAATGGCGCAATTTATAAAATAGCGCCATGATTGCGCCATAGCAACTACACCAGTTGGCTATCAGCGAGAGTTTCTGGCCAGCTACCAACCCAACCAAACGGCGTACCTGTCTGCAACACTGCGTCAACAGCTTTATCGAATTGGCAATACTTCCAAAACCCACTTGCCGGCTGGCACTTACAGCCGGGCAATCTTGGGTGTGTATGAAATGACGCGCGTGGAATTGCTTCGCGATTTGTATGTGTGGGCCTATGAACGATCAAGCCAGGAATACCTGACGATTACGCAAGAATTGGCGGAGCCCAACCCACTTCGCCTACAGTGGCGAGAACTGATTAAAAGTACTGTTCGGGAAGTTGTTTTGCATGCAAATCGCGATGCATTTGGAATTGTTCCGCACGCAGTACAAAACAAAGTAGCAGAGCAAGATCAAGCGGAAGTTCAGGCCCTGATTATTGAAGAACTTCGTCACATTCACGAAGGCGTACTGGCGCGTTACGGCTTGCGGCCCTCTGAATACCAAGCCTGGGTAAAAAATAAAAGCAATTAATTGATCAGCTTGCAAATTGATACCCAAAAAAGGTATTATCGTACCCATTATGACCCTAATTTCAATATCAGACAGTCTGTTCTCCAAAACACAGCAAAAGGTGTTGGCTTTGCTTTTCTTGCATCCTGAACGGTCTTTCTATCTCAACGAAGTGGTGCGACATGCCAATGCTGGTAAAGGCGCCGTGCAACGTGAGCTGCTTAAACTGGAATCCTCCGGGCTTGTTCTTTCAACGCCACAAGGCAACCAAAAACACTTTCAAGCCAACAGGCAGAATCCGGTTTTTTCTGATCTTCGCTCCTTGATCATCAAAACGTTTGGCATACGGGAAGTCATCGCGAACTGCTTGCAAAATCACGCCACCAATATAAACCGTGCGTTCATATTCGGGTCTATCGCCAAGGGAACAGACAATTCAAAAAGCGACATTGATTTGATGGTAGTTAGCGATCAACTTCACTTCCATGATCTTTTTGACATACTTCAACCTGCGGAACAACTTCTGGGGCGAACCATTCAACCTACGCTGTATCGCACGCAAGAATTCGCAGAAAAAAAAGACACCGAATTTATGCGCCGAATTTTTGACGCACCAACCATTTCCGTCGTCGATGTGATTAATGAACAAAGAAAATAATCCGTTTGATAATTTGCTCAAGATAGGGCAACTAAAACGAGAGGCTTTTATTCAAGCTGAATTTGACGGACTCGTTAGCACCGCAAATCGTAAACTCCACGATTCCAAAAACGCCAGCTTGTCGAAAGACAGTCGCTTCGATCTTGCTTACAACGCAGCACACTCGCTCGCTCTGGCAGCGCTTCGCAAGGCGGGATATCGCTCAGAAAATAGATACACCGTTTTTCAGTTACTCGAGAGTACCGCTGGTCTGCCAGCGTCTATTTGGCGAATATTCGCCACAGCGCATCAAAAAAGAAACCTTGCAGAGTACGAAGGTTTCACTGAGATTGAATCGTCATTGCTAGAGGCGCTGATCAATGCGACTGAGAAACTCAATTTGATATTGAGGAACAAGAATTGAACAAAGAAATTCTCAAGAACCAACTCGACCTCGCCACCCTGGTTCGCACCCAGCGCCTGCAAGCAGGCCCCAAAGGCGGGAAAATGACCGCTCACACCTTGGCTGACCTGGCAGGTGTTAGCCGCGACACTGTTTTCCGCATTGAACGCGGTGAAGACGTTTCATTTTCCACCGCCATGGCTGTGCTGCGGGTGTTTGGCTTGGGGCTAAGTGCAGCACCTGTGGAATGGCCCACTTTGAATACCGCACAGCAACACTTCAAAACCCCGTGACTGCGCACCAGCAAATTCAAACACTGCAAGTGTTCAACGGCGGCAAGCCTTGCGGCTGGTTTGGGCAAACAGCTACGGGCTTTTGGTTTCACTACGCCAGCAATACGCCACAGCAACACTGGGTCAGTTTGCTGATGCCACCCAGCACCAACTTTTATCAGCAAGCCGACTTGTTTCCGGTGTTTGCCCAACACCTTGGTGGGCGTGCTGGTTTGGACGCCGATGTGCTCAACCAACTACACCAGCTCAACGGTCAACAATTTGGCTCGCTTAGTTTTGCCAACCCAGACAACCCCGTGGTTACTCCACCACTGCGTACCCCGCCGCAGCTTGTGGCCGGGCAACGCGCACTCATCGCGAACCCAAACACTTCCACAGTTCGCCGCCCTTTTGCCGACACTATGGTGCACCACCCCAGTTGCTGGCCGCTTATTCAAACCCTGCAACAACTGAAAAAACAAGCCGACCCCAACAATCGCCTGCACGGCCTGCGATGGGCATATCAGGCCCAACTGCTGGACCAATGGGTGGAACATCCACGGCCTGACTTAGCCCCTTATCAGCAACAGCTGTATGGGTTCGAGGCAGTACACGCCGTGCTCAAGCAAAATC